>JBGSUF010000209.1:0-3460 GCA_041736285.1 Hyphomonadaceae bacterium
GGGGCTGAGCGCGCGCTCTGCCGATGTGCGCGAGGAACGCCAGGGACCGAAAGTCGGCGCGCCGGAGCAGGCGATTGCGGGCTTCCTGCGCGGGGCGGGCCTGACCGACATCTCCGAGGCGCAGGTGCAGAGCGACCCGAAAAAGGGCGACTTCTACATCGCCGTGATCGAGAAGCCGGGCCGCGCGGCAGGTGATGTCGTCGCAGAGGCCGTGCCCGAGATCATGCGCAGCTTCCCATGGCCCAAGTCGATGCGGACCGGGCGGGGCAGCCTGCAATGGGTGCGACCGCTGCAGCGCATTGTCTGCGTGCTGGGCGGGGAGGTCGTGGCGTTCGAGGTGGACGGCATTGCGAGCGGCAATGTGACCGAGGGGCACCGCGTGCATGGGCGCGGGCCGTTCACGGTTACGGGCTGGACCGATTATGCCGGGCAGCTTGAGGGCGAGGGGCATGTTCGCCTGACTCGCGAAGAGCGCCGGGACATTATCGCGCAACAGGCGAATGCGGTGTGTGCGGCGCGCGGGCTTGAACTGGTGCCGGATGAAGGGCTGCTGCAGGAGGTGACGGGGCTTGCGGAATGGCCGGTCGTCATCCTTGGCGATATGGACCCGGAATTCCTCGACCTGCCGGGCGAGGTGATCCGGCTGTCAATGCGAGTCCACCAGAAGTATTTCGCCGTGCGCGACGGCAAGACCGGAAAGCTCGCGCCGCATTTCGTGGTTGTCGCCAACATTGCGCCGACCGATGGCGGGGCGGTGATCGCGGCGGGCAACCGGCGCGTGCTGTCGGCGCGGCTGAACGATGCGCGCTTCTTCTGGGACAATGACCGGCGCCGGGGGCTGGAGGCGATGGCGCCGAAGCTGTCGTCAATCATGTTCAAGGAAGAGCTTGGCTCAATGGCCGACAAGGTGGAGCGGGTGGCCGCGCTGGCGCTGAGTATTGCGCCGTCGGTCGGGGCCGATCCAGACCTTGCCGCGCAGGCGGCGCGGCTGTGCAAGGCTGACCTTGTGTCGGAGATGGTCGGGGAGTTTCCTGAGCTTCAGGGCGTGATGGGCGGATATTATGCGCGCGCGGCGGGGAAGGTGGACGCGGTGGCCGATGCCGTGCGCGACCATTACAAGCCGCAAGGGCCAAGCGATGATGTGCCGTCCGCGCCGGTGAGCGTGGCGCTGGCGCTGGCCGACAAGCTGGACACGCTGGTGGGCTTCTGGGCCATCGGGCAAAAGCCGACAGGCTCGGGCGATCCCTATGCGCTGCGGCGGGCGGCGCTGGGCGTCGTCCGGCTGTTGCTGGAGAATGGGGTGCGGTTGGAGCTTGATCTACTCCTGCACGAGCACTTTCGGTCGGTCGGGTGGCATATCGAGAAGATGGCAGAGGCCAGGAAACTGGCGGAGACTTCAGGCGTCACCGGGCACGAAGCGGCTGTTGGTGAGGGGCCGGTTTTCGACCCACATGACCTGCTCTCCTTCTTTGCTGATCGCCTCAAGGTTTACCTGAAGGAACAGGGCGTGCGGCATGACCTGATCGACGCGGTTTTCGCGTTGGGGGAATTCGCGGCGGGGAAAGGCGATCTCGTGCTGGTGACGCGGCGGGCGCAGGCGCTTCAGGGCTTTGTCGAGACCGAGGCGGGGGCGGCGCTGCTGGCGGGATACAAGCGGGCGGCGAACATCCTGCGCGCCGAAGAGAAAAAGGGCTGGGACGGGCGGGGCCGTGACAGGCGGCGCCGCGCCGTCGATCCGGCACGGTTTGTGCAGGGGCCGCATGGTGAACTGGAGAAGGCCCTGTTTGACCGTATCGTCGATGCGCAGGCGCAAGCTGATGCTGCATTGCAACGCGAAAATTTCGCGGAGGCCATGGCAGCGTTGTCAGGCTTGCGCGGGCCGGTGGACAGGTTCTTTGAGGGTGTGGTGGTCAACGCCGATGATGAAGCGGTGCGTGACAATCGTTTGTTGCTGCTGATGCAGGTTCGGGAAGCGCTCCACAGGGTGGCGGACTTCTCGAAAATCGAAGGATAGGAACGAAAAAATGGCCGAAGCGGCGCGCGAGCTGGACGAGCACAAGTGGGTCTATTCTTTCGGCGGGGGCGATGCGGACGGCGACAGCTCCATGCGCAACCTGCTGGGCGGCAAGGGGGCCAACCTCGCGGAGATGGCCAAGCTGGGCCTTCCGGTGCCGCCGGGCTTCACGCTGACGACGGCGGTGTGCGTGGCCTTTTATGAGCTTGGACGGCAATATCCCGGCACGCTGACGGGGCAGGTCGATGACGCGCTGCGGGCGCTGGAGGTGCAGGCCGGAAAGAGCTTCGGCAATGTCACCAATCCGCTGCTGGTGTCGGTGCGCTCCGGCGCGCGGGCGTCGATGCCGGGCATGATGGACACCGTGCTCAATCTCGGCCTCAACGATGACACCGTGCGCGGGTTGGCCAGCCTGTCGGGCGATGAGCGCTTTGCCTATGACAGCTATCGCCGCTTCATCCAGATGTATTCCAACGTCGTTCTGGGCCTGCGCCATGACACGTTCGAGCACATCCTGGACGACTACAAGGAACAGGAAGAACTGCGCAACGACACTGACCTGTCGGCCAATGACTGGAAGGCTGTGATCGCGCAGTACAAGCAGGCCGTCGAGAAGGCGCTGGGCAGGCCCTTCCCGCAGGATCCGAAGGAGCAGCTCTGGGGCGCTGTCGGCGCGGTGTTCGGCTCGTGGATGAACAAGCGGGCCATCGATTATCGCCGCCTGTACGACATCCCCGAAAGCTGGGGCACGGCGGTGACGGTGCAGTCCATGGTGTTCGGCAATCTTGGCAATACATCGGCCACCGGCGTTGCGTTCACGCGCGACCCGTCCAATGGCGACAAGGTGTTTTACGGCGAATACCTGATCAATGCGCAGGGCGAGGACGTGGTGGCGGGCATTCGCACCCCGGCCCCGATCAGCCGCGTGCGTGCCGACGCGCTCGGCTCCAGCGATGCGCCGCTCGAAGAGACAATGCCGGAAGTCTACCAGCAACTGATCGACGTGGCGGCGCGCCTTGAGGGCCATTACCGCGACATGCAGGACATCGAGTTCACCGTCGAGCAGGGCAAGCTCTACATGCTCCAGACCCGCAACGGGAAGCGGACGGCGGCGGCGGCGCTCAAGATTGCCGTCGACATGGCGCGCGAGGGCGTGCTGACCCACAAGGAAGCGGTGATGCGGCTCGACCCGTCGCAACTCGACCAGCTTCTGCACCCGACCATCTCGCCGACAGCGCGGCGTGACCTCATCATCAAGGGCCTGCCCGCCAGCCCCGGCGCGGCCGTCGGCAAGGTCGTGTTCGACGCCGACACGGCAAAGGAATGGGCTGATCGCGGGGAGGATGTGATCCTTGTGCGGCTGGAAACCAGCCCGGAAGACATTCACGGCATGCACGCGGCCCGCGCCATCGTCACGGCGCGCGGCGGCATGACCTCGCACGCGGC
>JBGSUF010000223.1:0-12730 GCA_041736285.1 Hyphomonadaceae bacterium
GCGGATGTCCTCGACATGGGCGTCGAAACCGTACTGGCCGGGGCCGGGCCAGTCGCTCGCGCCGTGTCCGCGAAGGTCGATGCTGATGACGTGTCGGCCGGCGCGCAGCAGGGAGGCGGCCGCCTCCCGCCAGACAGCGCGGCTGTGGCCGGGGCTGTGGATCAGGAGGACGGACGGATCATCGGGGGAGCCGCGCACTTCTGCCCGCAGGGTGACGCCGGCAAAGCCGCGGAATTCGATTTCGGCCATGAGTGGTCTTTCCTGCGGGGGTGTGGACGTTGGACTGGCTTTTTATGTACGCGGGATGGGGTTCCCGGCAATGCTGGATGGGCTGGTTCGGGTGTTGCCGGGGGTGCCCCCGGCGCGTTGCCCGCCGGGCTGCCGGGTGGGGGAAAGCCTGGCCGGCAACGCTGTGGGAGTGACGGCGCGGTGCATCACGGCTAACGCTGGCAAAACACGAAACGAATGAAAGAATGAACATGCTGACGGGTCCGACCTCACACGCTTTTGTCTCGCAGCGGCTGAAGCTGCGCTATGTCGATTGGGGCAATCCCGGCGCGCCGCCGCTGATCCTGCAGCATGGTGGGCGCGATCACTGCCGCAGCTGGGACTGGGTGGCGCAGGAATTGCGCAATGACTGGCATGTCATCGCGCCGGACCTGCGCGGGCATGGCGACAGCCAGTGGTCGCCGGACGGCAACTACACCGCGCTGGCGATGGTCTATGATTTTGCGCAGCTCATCCACCAGCTGAAGCTCGCGCCGGTGACCATCGTGGCGCATTCATGGGGCGGCAATATCGCGACACGGTATGCCGGGATTTATCCCGATAATGTGCGCCGCCTTGTCAATATCGAGGGTCTGGGCCTGTCACCGAAGATGCGGGGGGAGATGGACGCCGTGCCGGTGGCTGAGCGCTGGGCCAAGTGGATTGACGACAAGCGCAAGGCCGCCGGGCGCTCGCCGCGCCGCTACGCCACGCTGGAAGAGGCCCATGCGCGGATGAAGGAGGAGAATGCCTATCTGACCGACGAACAGGCCCGCCATCTGACCCTGCACGGCATCAGCCAGAATGAGGATGGCAGCTATAGCTGGAAGTTCGACAACCATCTGTTCGTCTGGCCGCCATTCGATCTCGGCGCGGACAATGACGAGGCGCTGTGGGGGGCGATCACCTGCCCGACGCTGCTGATGTATGGCGAGAAGAGCTGGGCGTCGAACCCGGTCGCCGACGGCCGGGCGGCGCACTTTCGCAATGCGAGGGTGGTGACGTTCGAGAATGCCGGCCACTGGCTGCATCATGATCAGTTCGACCGCTTCATGGGGCAGCTGCGCGAATTCATCTGATGGGATTTGTGTGCTGTCCTGACGCCGCGTCAGGCCTCGCTTCGTCGACGCCCGTGCTTATATCGCCTGAAACAAGCTTGCAGAGGAAGGCCGGGGCCATGTCCGGAGATTACCACGCCGCCATCTCGTCGATCGAAGACATCATTGAGGATGCGCGCAACGGGCGCATGTTCATACTGGTGGACGCAGAGGACAGGGAGAATGAGGGTGACCTCGTCATCCCGGCGGGATTTGCGACGCCCGAGGCGGTCAACTTCATGGCCAAGCACGGGCGCGGGCTGATCTGCCTCGCAATGACGCGCGAGCGGGCGCAGACGCTGAAGCTCGACATGATGACGCGCGACAACCGCGAAAGCATGGGCACCGCCTTCACCGTCTCGATCGAGGCGAAAGAGGGCGTGACGACCGGAATATCGGCGCATGACCGCGCGCGCACCATCGCGGTGGCCATTGATCCGACGCGGGATGACGATGACATCGTCTCGCCGGGCCACGTCTTCCCGCTGGTGGCGCGCAATGGCGGCGTGCTCGTGCGGGCCGGGCACACGGAAGCGGCGGTGGACATTTCGCGCATGGCCGGGCTCGCGCCGGCGGGGGTGATCTGCGAGATCATGAACGATGACGGCTCGATGGCGCGCCTGCCGGATCTGGTCGCCTTCGCACAACTGCACGGCCTGAAGATCGGCACCATCGCCGACCTGATCGCCTGGCGGCGCGAGAATGACCATTTCATCGAGCGGCGCGGCGAAAGCCGCCTCGACAGCCGGTTTGGCGACGGCTTCCGGCTGGTTCTTTACCGCAACATTCTGGACGGCAGCGAGCATATCGCCGCCGTCCATGGCGAGATTCGCGGCGATGAGCCGACGCTGGTGCGCGTCCACCGGATTGATGCGCTGTATGACGTGCTGGGCGCGCGGGGGAGCCGCGAAGACCTGATCGGCCAGGCGATGAAGATGATTGCCGAGGCACCGGAAGCGGGCGTGATCGTGTTCATCAACACGGTGAGGCCGAACTTCCTGGCCCGGCGGCTCGGCCTGAAGGTCGAACCGGAGACGGAGAATGACGGACCTTTGCGCGAATACGGGATCGGGGCGCAGATTCTGCGCGATCTCGGCGTGCGGCGGATGATCTTCCTGTCGGAGACGGGGCCGCGGAGCGTCGCGGGCGTGGACGGCTACGGCCTCACGATCGAGAGCTGGCGGCCGCTTTCAGACTAAGCCGGCGCTGGCAAAAGCGGGCGCTGGCTCCCGGTTATTCGGTCACGCCGAGTTGCTGCGCGATCCACTCGCGGGCCTCTTTCCAGTCGCGCCGGACGGTCCGCTCCGACAGGGCGAGCATCTGCGCGGTCTCGGTCTCGGTCATGCCGGCAAAGTAGCGGGCATCGACGATGCGCATCCAGCGCGGGTTCAGCGTTTCAAGCTTTTCCAGAAGGCGGGCGATGGCGACGATGTCTTCCGGCGATTCGGAATACTCCGGCATCAGGTTTTCCATGTCCTCATAGTTGAGCCGGACGGCGCCGCTGCCGCGCTTCTGGGCCATGCGGCGGCGGGCATGATCAATGATGACATGGCGCATGGCGAGCGCGGCGGAGCGCACGAAATGCTCGCTGGAATGCCAGAGGACCTGGCCGTTCAGTTTCAGGAAGCTTTCGTGGAGAATGTCGATTGTGCTCATGGTGTCGGACATGTTGGCGCGGCGGCGCTTTGCCCGGGCCATGCGGGCGAGGAGATCGTAATTTTCCTCCACCAGCTGCGTTGCCGTGCGCACTTCGTCTTCGGAATAGGGTGTATCGGAAGAATAGTCTCCCATTGGCGAAGTTGTCCTTCCCTTCAGTCGGCCCGTTTGGTCGACGCGTGGCTGTAGCGCAAAGAATTGCACGAAAACCCAAGCCAATCCAAGCCCCTGATGGGCTTGTCAGTCGAAGTTCAGGGAGTTTCGTGCGCCGACATCCGGATCTTCGCGATTGCCCTTGGCCTTCTGGATCTCCCAGGCGAATTTGACCGGGTTGGCGGTGCTGGCCCAGATCGACGCGTTGCGGGGCTCAAAACGCAACAGCGTCATGTCGGCGTCGTCCTTGCCATCAAACTAGGCGGCGACGGTGTCGCTCCAGTAGCGCCCGATGATCTGGCGGTCGTGATCGACCGTCAGAGCGCCGATCAGGCAGGCCTGATAGTCCTTCTCGAACACGCACATGTGGACATCGTGCGAGCCGGAACCGAGGGCGCGGACAAGGTCTGTGGACTTGTTCGTGAAGAACCAGATGCGCCGGGCGGCCGCGTCAACCTGCGGGGCCATGGGCTGCATGTGCTGTTCCGGATCGGGCGAACCGAGCATGACGGCGCGCACGTCTGCGAGGTGGTGAAAGAGCTGTTCGCCGGGGTTGTTCCTGAGCTTTTCGATGTCGGCCATTGGGTGCTCCTGTGATGCTCTGAAAGAAAGGGCTCACAAAGGCAAACGCGCGGGCAGTTCAGCCGGTTCCGGTGGTTTCGGGCGTGGGGGTGTAGCCGATCAGGCGCACGCGCCGGTCAACGCGCACAACACGGCAGCGCCGCAAGATTGTGCACTGCCACAAAGCTATACATGCCGCGAACACCAGGGCGATGGCGATGTGAACGCGCGACCAGCCGCCAATGCGGCGGAAGTCGTCCGCGACCTCATCGAAAGGGTCACGGGCCGTGCGAAGGCTCTTGCTGGCGATGCCCGCGCGCTTGCGGGCGGTCTCTGCGACTGACGTTTCCATGATCATACAACCCCGATCCATGGGAGTGAGTTCCGCAGGAATAAATGCCAGAAAGGGCAGGAGGAAGGCAGCGGCAAGGCATGTCGGTGGAGCATGGTGCATCGCACCATCCCGGACACAGCCGTCAGCGCGGGATTTGCAGGGTGAGGGCCGTTCCCTCGCCGGGGGCCGTCTGGGTCTGGAGGACGCCGCCGAGCTGACGGGCGAAGGCCGTCATCAGCCGCTGACCGACGCCGCCGCCGGCGGGATCGGCATCCGGGTCAACGCCGACGCCATCGTCTGTGATCTTCAGGATCAGGCTGTCGCCGGTGTTTTCGAGGCGGACGGAGACGGCGCCGGGCTCGTTGCCGGGAAAGGCGTATTTCACCGTGTTGGTCAGCGCCTCCACGAGGAAGAGGGCGATGGGGGTGGCCTCATCTGCGCTGCATTCGGCTGGATCGATCCTGGCATCGAGCTTCAGTCCGCGCTCGTTGATCCCAAGCGCCTCGGCGAGGTAGCCGATGAGGCGTTCGAGGAAGGGGCGCAGATGGACCGACTGCAGCCGATCGTGCTGGTAGAGGGTCTGGTGGATGATCGACAGCGCATTGATCCGGTTGCGGGCGATGTCTAGCGCGCGGCGCGCTTCGGGGGCGGTGACCTTGCGGCTCTGCAGGTTCAGAAAGCTCGTCACGATCTGGAGGTTGTTCTTCACGCGGTGGTGGATCTCGCGGACGGCATCCTCCTGCGACTCGACGGCGGCCAGAAGGGAGCGGTCGCGCTCTTCGATGTGCGAGGCCATCAGATTGAAGGTGTGGGCAAAGTCGGCGATTTCATGCGGCGCGGCGCTGAACTCCTCCTCGGAGCGAAATTCATAGCGGCCTGCACCATAGGCGATGGCGAGGCGGCGCAGCCGGTCCAGCCAGCGCAGCACAAGGTGATCAATCGCCGCCCACGCGGCAACGAGCGTGAACGCAAAGGCCAGCAAGGGCAGGCCGATGGATGATACCGGCCGAACCCAGAAGGCACTGAGGATGCCGGGTTCGGGTCGCGAAATGATCGCGTAGATGTTGCCAGAGCCAATCGGCCGGATGACGAGGTCGAGCTTCTCCCCGCTGCGGTCGGTCTCTGTGAAGAGGTGTCCGGCGGGAGATTGCGCGGCCTGCGTCAGCATTTCCGGGGTGAGGTCGAGCGATCGTGTGCCGCCGAAGACGAGGAGATTGGTATCGGCCAGCGCAATCTCGACGCCTTCGGGCAGGGACAGCCGGCCGATGACATCGGTCATCGCCTCAGCGCGGATGCCAACGGCGACAGAGCCGGCGAACTGGCCATCTGCCCCGACGACCCGCTTGTGAATGGTGAAGATCCACGCCTGGCTGCCCGTTCCGAAAAAGGCGTCGGTGCGGATAATGTCCTCACCGCGAAGAAACCGGTCCTTGACGTTCGCGCGGCCGACCTGTGCGGGATCACCGACGGCAAGGCATTTCGGCGCATCATCGGCGTCGAACGCTGCGATGTTGGACACGAACGGGGCAAATGGATGAATCCGCTCGAAAGCTTCGGCGCACTGGCCGTCGTGGATGTCGGCTTCAAACAGGCCGAGCATGGTTTCGGCCAGCCGGAACGCGCTCTGCACTTCGCTGATGGCATCGTTGGCGATGACGATCAGGTCGTCCCGGCGCTGCTCCACACTGTCGCGCGCCTCGGTCCAGGATTGCCAGCCCGCCAGCAGCAGGATGGGAAGAAGGGCCGCGGCCAGCGTCAGGAGAAGGCGAAGCTGAAGCGATCCGCGCCCCTTGGCGGGGCGGTGTCGCCGCATCTGGTCAGGGCGTGCCATTGGTGGAGAGTTCCTGTGCCTGGCGCATCAGGTCATCGAATACGTCGGTCGCGCGCATCTCGCTGTCGCTGTTGAAGCCGGTGAGGTCGCTTTCGAGGATGACGATGAGCGCCTTGCGGGCACGGCTGACGCGGCTCTTGATCGTTCCGACGGCGCAGCCGGAAATGCCGGCGGCTTCCTCGTAGGACAGGCCGCCCGCGCCAACAAGGATCAGGGCTTCGCGCTGATCGTCCGGAAGCCTTGCCAGCGCGTTGCGCAGCGCGAGGAGTTCGAGGTTTGCCTGCGGGTCGTCATTGGCAACGAGGGTTGCTTCCGCCACTTCGGGGTCGAGCGACTGCCGCCGCCAGGAACGGCGCTTTTCGGAGAAGAAGCTGTTGCGGAGGATGGTGAAGGTCCACGCCTTCATGTTCGACTCAGGCTCGTAACGGTCGCGCGCTTTCCACGCCTTGAGGAGGGCATCCTGCGCAAGATCGTCGGCAAGGGTTGCATCCCCGCACAGGCTGCGGGCGAAGGCGCGCAAATGGGGGATCAGCGCGGTCAGCTCAGCCTTGAACGCGCTATCGCCGGTTTTCGGGCTGTTCATGATACTGGCCCTTAAGACGACGTTTCATCGGGATTGGTGGTGTTTCGATCTGCTTCTTCGAGCAGGCGCAGGAACTCGTCTGGTACCGGCTCGCTGGCAACTTCATCATAAATGGCGCGCAATTGCTCGCCGATCTTGCGGCGGCGGAGGCGCACGTTGCGAACATCCTCCTTCCCGCCATCTTTGCTGTTTGGCATGGTTCCCAGACTACTTTCCGCTGTTCCGAAGAAGATCATTTTTTCCGCATTCGTTGTGTCCGTCCACTGTCTTACGTGACAGGACCGACATCGTTCCCTAACGATATGCAGGAATGCGATTTCTTGAAACCTTTTGCCGGGCCGCGCGTTAACCCCAGTGAAGAACTTTCGAAAGAATGAGGCGGACATGAATTTTCTTGAGACCTTTGCACCCCATCTCCCCTATCTTCGTCGATATGCGCGCGCTTTATCAGGATCGCAGGCAGCGGGCGACGAACTGATCGGCGCCACGCTGAAAGTCATGGCGGGCGATCCGAAGCTGGTGGATGATGCGCTTGAGCCGCGAATTTCGCTGTTCCGCCTGTTTCATGATGCCGTCGTGGAGGCGCACTTCAGTTCAGCCATCGCTGTCGCCGATCGGCGGCTCGCGCGGCTGGCACCGGCGCAGCGGCAGGCTTTTCTCCTCACCTCGATGGAGAATTTCACCCGGGAAGAGGCTGCACTGGTTCTGGACGTCGACGCGGCGGAAATCGACCGGCTGAACGATCAGGCGCAACGCGACATCGAGAGCGATCTCAAGACCAGCGTGCTGATCATCGAAGATGAGCCGATCATCGCCGCCGATATCGAAGCGCTGGTGGAGGAACTTGGCCATACAGTCGTCGCCATCGCTTCGACCCTTTCGCAGGCGGTGGACATGGCGCGGCGCACGCAGCCCGGCCTCGTGCTGTGCGATATTCAGCTGGCGGACAATTCCTCGGGAATTGACGCGTCCCGCGAGATCCTCGGGTTTCTCGTCGTGCCGGTGATTTTCGTCACCGCCTTTCCGGAGCGTCTCTTGACCGGTGAGCGGCCGGAGCCGACATATCTCGTGCCCAAGCCGTTTCAGGAAAACACCATCAAGGCGGTGATTGGTCAGGCGCTGTTCTTTCACCCCGCAAAGGCCGAAAAGGAAGGCGCGCAGGACTGAGCGTCTCGACTTAGTCGGCAGATTGGGTGGGCGGTGGCCGCGCGGGATAGCTCACCGGCGCAGCATGAGGGCTGCCACGAAAGGCGGCGCAGGTGATGCGTCGCCTTTGTCGTGGTCTTCTCTGGCGGACGGTCTGGTCCCGGCGGCGTGGGGGTCAGTTGACGA
Organism: Hyphomonadaceae bacterium; assembly: GCA_041736285.1. Classification (GTDB taxonomy): domain Bacteria; phylum Pseudomonadota; class Alphaproteobacteria; order Caulobacterales; family Hyphomonadaceae; genus JBGSUF01. Next base: position 7,815 of record JBGSUF010000223.1, read on the forward strand.
AGACGCCGAGGATGAGAAACAGCGCCGCAGCCGCAAGCACGACAGACACGCCAAGAATCTTGTAGATTCCGCGGCGCGAGGCTTGGGTGGCTTCGGTCGGTGTCAGTTCGGTATCAGTTTTCATTTCGTCCTCCTTGCCCAAACCAACGCACAGGCTGCGGCAAGGTTTCGAGAAAGTGCGGGAAACAAGCAAGTTCGGAGCCGTCGGGATCGACGGCGAACGGAGACTTGCGCGGGAAACAAGCAAGTTCGGAGCCGTCGGGATTGATGGCGCATGCAGGCCCGGTTCGGTGCCTTGCCGCGATTGCTTACGTGTCGTCCGACTTGCGGACGGGTTGCGCAGAGGCCGAGGGGGAGGGGTCTGCGGCGGGTTTGCCGGTGTCTTTTGGCGGCCCCGGCGGAACGAGGTGGAGGTCCAGTTGCGGGAAGGGAATGGCGACACCGTGGCGGCCGAGGGCGGTTTCGAGTGCCCAGTAATAGTCCGCCTTCACCCGCGCCGGTCGCGAGACTGAAAAGTCGGTGATCCACACCACCAGTTCAAAGTCGAGCGCGCTGTCGCCAAAGCCGACCAGCCAGACATCCGGCTCGCGGCCCGGAACGGATTTCAGCGTGTGGCGGACATGGGATGCGGCCTCCAGCCCGGCGGCCTTGACCACGTCCTTGTCTGAACCGTAGGCGACGCCGAAAGGTATGCGCAGGCGGCGCGAGGTGTCGCGCAAGGTCCAGTTGGTGACGCGCCCGGTGACGAATTGCGAGTTCGGCACAAGGATGTCGATGTTGTCATTGGTGGTGATGATGGTGGAGCGGGCGTTGACCTCGCGCACCGTGCCGCATGTGCCGTCCTCCAGCTCGACGAAATCGCCGACCTTCAGCGTCTTCTCGAAGATGAGGATGATGCCGGAGATAAAATTCTCGAAGATCGAACGCAGGCCGAAGCCGACGCCGACACCGATCGCGCCGGACAGGACCGTCAGCGCGGTGAGGTTGATGCCCGCAATGTTCAGCGCGATGACAATGGCAAGCGCGATGAGGGCAAAGCGGATGACCTGCGATGTCAGGACACGCACCGAGGGCGGCAGATGGGCCGAGCGCGACACCTGCCCCTGGATCAGGCGGGAGGTGAAGAGCGCCAGCCAGAACAGGACGATGATGAGCGTGATGCCCTGAATGAGCGACAGGGCCGAGATACTTCCGAGCCCGAGGCCGTCAAAGCGCATGGCCCGCAGCGCGCTCTCGGCGGGTGCGAGGAGGTTGGTGATGGCCAGCGCAGCCAGCAGCCACAAAATGCCGGAGATGAAACGCGCGAGCCCGGCATCCATCACGACGCTGGAAAGCAGGCGGATCGCAATCCAGGCGTAGAGCAGGTTGCTGACAATGCGGATGAAATCGTTCGGCAAAGCGAGGAACGCAAAGCCCGCCGTCGCCGCGCCGAGCAGGATCGCCCAGATAACCGGCCAGATGAGGCTGACAAGGCCCGCGCGCAGGCGCTTCAGGTGCGGATTGACCGGCTGCGCCCAGCGCGCCTCGACGAATTTCGTCAGGAGGCGGCCGCCGACAAGCGCGACAAGCAGGGCGGCGATGATGATGGCGAGCTGGTAGAGGCCGATCGGGCTGGTGAACTGGACGACCAGATCATTCCACATGTTCTGAACGTGAAGGCGCATCCGGTCGAGCGCCTCGGGCGAGGGCTTGACCGAGGGCGATGACGGCAACAGCGGCTCCACAGGTTCCGGCGCGGGTTCCGGCGCGGGGACGGGGCCGGGTCCGGGTCTGGGGGCAGCCTGGAGGCCGCCGATCAGGGTGAGGAGAATGTGCAGCATCACAGCGGGAGCGGGCCTTGCGGTCTTGCGGGTCTTGCGGTCTTGCAGGTCGGGCGGTCTTGCAGGTCAGGCGGTGTTGCAGGTCGGGCAGACCCGCAAGAGCCATGCTTAAAGCATTGCCGCCATTTGCCCAACCACGTGACCGGGCCGCCGGTTGAAAGTCCCGGCCGCTGTCAGTCGAACATGCCGTCCATGGACGCCGCGAGGCGGGCCGTGGCGACGTCGTCGGGCGCCTCTGCGCCGGGCATAAGGGCAGCCTTGATGCGGCCGGCCATCGTCTTGCCGCGCTCCACGCCCCACTGGTCGAAGGAGTTCACCCCCCAGAGCCGCCCGGCCAGATAGGTGCGGTGCTCGTATAGGGCGATCAGCGCGCCGAGGGCATGCGCGTCAAACGCCTTGTGGATGAGGAAGGTCGACGGCCGGCCACCGGGATGAACCTTCTGACGGGCGACGGCCTCCGCAATGCCGGGCTCTTCGGCCATGACTTCGGCGAGGCTGCGGCCATTGGCAAAGACCTCGGCCTGCGCGAGGGCGTGCGCGGCAAGGGCCCGGCGGCCCTCAGTGTCGCCGGAGTGGTCGGGCGCAAGGATGAATTCCGCCGGGATGACCGAAGTGCCCTGATGAAGAAATTGGTGATAGGAATGTTGTCCTATAGAGCCTTCGCCGCCCCAAAGCGTCGGCGCGGTGTCATGTGGTAGCGCCTTGCCCGCCGGGGTGACCGATTTGCCGTTCGATTCCATCTCCAGCTGCTGGAGATAGGCTGGCAGCAGCCGCAGGCGGCGGGCATAGGCCAGCATCACGCGCTGATCATGGCCCATCAGGTTGCGGTTCCAGACATCCAGAAGGGCGAGGCGCGCCGGCACATTGTCGGCCAGCGGCGCGGTGAGGACATGGGCATCCATGTCGGAGGCCCCGGCGCGGAAAGCGCGGAACGCCGCGGTGCCGAAGGTTGCCGCAATGGCGACGCTGGCGGCAGACCAGATGGAGAAGCGTCCGCCGACACTTTCCGGCATGTCGAGCAGGGTCGCACGGGGCGCTTCGGCGCCAAGCCAGGCATTGGCCCGCGCGGGATTGGCGGTCACCAGCGCCATGTGGGCCGGCCAGCCATCGCCGAGATGCGCCGACAGCCAGTCGCGGGCGCGGGAGAGATTGTAGAGGGTTTCCTCGGTGCCGAAGGATTTCGAAACGCCGACGACCAACGTTCTGGCCGGGTCGAGGCCGGACATTGCAAGGTCCAGATCGACGGGATCGAGATTTGCGCAGAAACGCAGTTCGATCGCCGGGGCGGCAACCGGGGTCAGCGCTTCGGCGAGAAGGCGGGGGCCGAAATCCGATCCGCCAATGCCGATATGGATGATGGCGCTGAACGGCAGGCCGGTGCAGCCGCGCGCATCGCCGGCGTGAACGCGGCCCGCGAACAGGTCGGCTGCTTCGAGGCTGCGGCGGACGGATTCGGCCTGCATCTCGGTGAGTGTCGCCGGAGCGCGCAGGGCCCAGTGCAGGGCGGGGCGGTTTTCCGACGGGTTGACGATCGCGCCGGAGAACAGGGCGGTGATGTCAGCCTCCATGCCCGCTGCCACACCGGCGCCGAGCAGGGTTGCGGTGGCCTCGGTATCGAGGCGCTGGCGCGTCATGTCGACCTGCCATCCGGCGGAGGAAAGGGTGGCGTCGCTTCCGGCTGCCATGTCGGGCAGGCGAGCGGAGCGCAGGCGTTCAGCGTGAGACTTCAGGAGTTCAAGAGAGATCATGACGATGGACCGCAGGCTGGAGGGCAGTTGGGAAAGGTATGGAAAAGGGTGTGAGACGGGGCAGGCTTCAGGGTGCCCAGTGGATGTGCAGCCGGTCCCCGAGCAGGGGTCGCAGCGCGGTCACGGGGTGCTGGTCGGTGGCCGTTTCGAACACTTCGCGCTTGTCCTGCCCGGTGATGAGAAGGAGAGCCATGCGGGCAGACGCGACCGCGCGGGCGGTCAGCGTCATCCGCAGGAGATGGTCGCCGGTGACGACGGACGCAAGGGCGGTCATCGCCGCGGTCAGGGCCGGGTTTGTCGGGTCGGTCGCGGCCGATAGTCCGTCAGCGCCGGGAAACCATGACAGGGTGTGGCCATCGCTGCCCATGCCGAGCACGATGACGTCGATGGCGCCGGCATGGGGGGCATAGAGCGCTTCGCAGCCGGGCTGGCCGTCCTGCGGCGTGGGGTGCGCGTTGAACATTGGCAGGAAGTGCGCAGCTTCAAGGTCGCCGGTGAGCAGGGTTCGGCGAAGCAGGGCCGCGTTCGAGGCCGGAGAGGTTTCGGGCACCCAGCGCTCATCGGCGAGGCCGATCACGACGCGGCGACCTTCAAGGCCGCAGGACGACAGCCGGTCATAGACGGGGCCGGGCGTCGATCCGCCAGACGCCATCATGACGGCGCGGCCGCGGGTCTCTATGGCGCGCGCGAGTTGGAGGCGACAGGCCGCCGCCGCCGCATCGGCGAGAGCGTCCCGGTCGCCATGGGTGTGGAATTGATGCATGTCCGCCCCCCGGTTTCGTATGGCGCGCAACGCACGCCCGAGCCGATGGGTGCGGCAGGCGCGGGCGATGGTCAAGCATTGCGCCGTCGATTTTTTGCGGCTTGTGCGCGTGACCCGACAAGGGCACTTGCTTTTCCGGTGCGGGCGCGTGTATGTCGCGCGCCTAACGGGTGTTGCGCCGGGTCAGCATGCTTGACCGGTTTGTCAGCGCCTTCACGGAATTTGCCGGTAACGAGGAGAGTTGTCATGGCGAAGGAGAAGTTTGCGCGGACGAAGCCGCATGTGAACATCGGCACGATTGGTCACGTTGACCATGGCAAGACGACGCTGACGGCGGCGATCACGATGACGCTTGCGAAGTCTGGCGGCGCGAAGGCCAAGCGTTATGACGAGATCGACGCTGCGCCTGAGGAGAAGGCGCGCGGGATCACGATCAACACGGCTCACGTTGAGTATGAGACGGCCAACCGTCACTATGCTCACGTGGATTGCCCCGGCCACGCTGACTATGTGAAGAACATGATCACGGGCGCGGCGCAGATGGACGGCGCGATTTTGGTGGTCAACGCGGCCGACGGCCCGATG
>JBGSUF010000308.1:0-5207 GCA_041736285.1 Hyphomonadaceae bacterium
CGGCGGCCCATCCGATGGCGGCGCACCGGGCTGACAGCCGGGCGATGATGTCGCGCGGGGCATCGGCGGACGCGCGCGAGGGTGTGCAGTCCTTCCTCGAAAAGCGCCCGGCGGATTTCCCGGACCGTGTGTCTGGCGGACTGCCGCCAATGTGGACGGACTGGGAAGAGCCGGAGTTTTCATGACGGTGCCCGGCGCGGCGCAAGGGTGACGCGGGCGGCCTGATGTGACAGGGAGAGTTGCTGCGGGCGCATCCGAGGGACGCGCCGATCGGGGGAGAGATATTCGGACATGCGCATCCTTCTGACCAATGACGATGGCATCCACGCGCCGGGGCTGGCGGTGCTGATGGAGATTGCGCGCGAGTTTTCCGATGACATCTGGATCGTCGCACCGGAGGTCGAGCAGTCGGGACAATCGCGGTCGATCACGCTGACCCAGCCCGTCCGGGTGCGCCAGGTGGAGGAGAAGGTTTTTGCCGTCGGCGGCACGCCGTCCGACTGCGTTTTGCTGGCGCTGCAGGATCTGGTGACCGGGGCGGGCCCGGACCTTGTGCTGTCGGGCGTCAACCGGGGCCAGAATCTGGCGGAGGACACCAGCTTTTCGGGCACGGTCGCGGGGGCGATGTTCGGCATGCAGCACGGCATTGCCTCGATCGCGCTGTCACAGGCGCAGAGCTTCCGTGCGCGCGGGTCGCTGCCCTGGGAGACAGCGCGGGCGTGGGGCGGCCGCGTGATCGGTCCGCTGCTGGAACAGGGCTGGCCGGACGATGTCATCCTCAACGTCAATTTCCCGGACACCGAGCCGGATGACGTGAAGGGCGTGCAGATGACGCGGCAGGGCTTCCGGGATGAGAGCATCGTCTTCGCCGACAAGCGCACCGACCTGCGCGGCGGCGACTATTACTGGATCGGATATCAGGGCAAATTGTCCAAACCGGCCGAGGGCACCGACCTTCGCGCGATCTATGATGGCTATGTTTCGGTGACGCCGCTGCATGCCGACATGACGCACGAGGCGCACCTGCAGGCGATGAGGCATCAGCATGGGTGAGGTCATCGACGATCCGTTCCGGCTTGCGCGCTTTGTGCTGGAATTGCGGCGGGGCGGGGTGACCGACGAGGCCGTTCTGGGCGCGATGGAGGTGGTCGGGCGGGAGCGCTATGTCGAACCGAATCTGGCGCGGCTGGCGGTCACCGACTGCGTCCTGCCCATCCCGTGCGGGCAGGTCGTCCCGCGTCCGGTGACGGTGGCAGGCATGATGACGGCGCTGCAACTCGGCCATGACCGGGACAAGCGCGTGCTCGTGGTCGGCGCCGGGTCTGGATATACGTGCGCGGTTGCGGCGCAACTGGCCGACTGGGTTTACGGGGTCGAGCGGTATCGCGGCCTTGTGACATTTGCGCGCGCCAATCTGGAGCGGGCCGGGGTGGAGCGGGTGCGGCTGCGCCATGGTGACGGGCTGGAGGGGTGGGCCGAGAGCGGGCCGTTCGACCGCATCCTTCTGGCCGGTTCGGTGGAGGTGGTGCCGGAAACCCTGTTCCAGCAACTGACGCGCGACGGCTTCGTGCTCGCCCCGGTGGAGAGCGATGAGGGCCAGTTCCTGCGCCAGCTTCGCGATGAGGACAGGCGCGGACACGTGCTGTCGGTGTCGCGCTTCCTGCCGCTGACGGCGGGCGCGGCGCAGGTGTTGTAGGGCCTGCAGAAAAACGTTTGGCTGGCCTGTGCGAGGAGGTTTGCCAAGCCGCTGCGGACAAGCTAGACCGTGCCGCTCCACACCCTGACACGAGAATTGGGAAGGTTTATTCGATGACAGTTTTTCGCACCGGCGTCCTCTTGACCCTTGCGGCGATGATTTCGGCCACCGCGTCAGCGACCGGTGTGGCGGGAGCGGGCGCACCGAGCGGCACCTCGATGTTCATGCAGCAAATCCTGATGTTCCTGCCGATCATCCTGATTTTCTATTTCCTGCTGCTTCGTCCTCAGCAAAAGCGTCAGAAAGCCCATCGGGAAATGCTGGCCTCGCTGGCACGCGGTGACACGGCCATCACCTCCGGCGGCCTGATCGGAAAGGTGACGCGCGTCGCCGACGATGAAGTCACGCTCGAACTTGCCGACAATGTGCGGGTGCGCGTTGTCAAGGCGATGGTGATTGACGTGCGTGGCAAGGGCGAGCCAGTCGTCGCCAACGACGTCAAGCCGGGCTGAAGCAGGCGAACGGTGCGCGAAGGCGGACCGGACGCATCACGAATCTAATGACAGGGGGCCTTGCCCATGCTGCGGTTTCCAGCCTGGAAAGTTGCGATCATCCTGGTGGTGATCATCTGGGGCGCCATGCTGGCGCTGCCCAACCTCCTGACGCAGAGCGCGCGGGATAATCTGCCGGGCTTCATGCCGAAGGCGGCAATGAATCTCGGCCTCGACCTGCGCGGCGGCTCCTATCTGCTGATCGAGCTTGATGACACCGACGCCCGCGATCCCCGGTTGCTTGAGCTGTCATCGGCCATCCAGGAAAACCTCATCCTGCGGTCGGGTGAGGGCGGGCGGATCAACCACGAGGTCTCGCAGGTCGGCTCAAGCGTGCAGGTGAAGGTGCTGGACGCCGACAAGCTGGGCGCGGCGCTGTCGCGGGTGCGCGCTGTCGCCAACGACCGTTTCCCGGCCCCGCCCGGCGGCGGCGCGGCGTTCACCGTAAACCGCCTGCCGGACAACGTCGTCGAAGTGCGCCTCACCAGCGCTGGCAATGCGCAGGGCAATGACCTCGTGGCCAGCACGATTTCAGTGATCCGCAAACGGGTCGATCCCCAGGGCGTCACCGAAGTGTCGATCACGCCGCAGGGCGAAAACCGTATCGTGCTTGAAGCGCCGGGCGAAAGCGACCCGCAGCGGATCAAGGATTTGCTCTCGCAGGCGGGCCAGCTGTCCTTCCACCTCGTGATTGAGGGCAGCCAGCGCCTGCAACCCACCGACGAAAACGGCCTGCGTCCGATGACGCTGCCCTATCCCGAAATCGGGCCGGCGGGCACGCTCATCGTCGACCAGAATGACATCATGACCGGGGCCGACGTCCAGCGGGCCTATCAGGCGTTCAACGAGAATGGCGAAGCGGCCGTCTCATTCACGCTCAACAATCGCGGCACACGAGCCTTTGCCGAGACGACGCGGCGCTATGTGAACGAGCGGTTTGCCATCGTGCTCGACGGCGCCGTGATTTCAGCGCCAAACATCCGGGAACCGATCATTGGCGGGACCGGACAGATTTCCGGCAGCTTCACCATCGAAAGCGCGACCGACCTTGCGGCCATCATCGCCGCCGGCCAGTTGCGGGCCGATCTGGTGTTTGTTGAGGAACGCTCCGTCGGGCCGGGGCTTGGCGCCGACTCGATCAGTGCCGGCACATGGGCCTCGATCATCGGCCTGATCCTCGTGGCGGCGTTCATGATCCTCGCCTATGGCATATTCGGGGTGTTTGCGGTGACCTCGCTGGCGGTCAACATCGTCCTGATCCTTGGCGCACTCTCCGGCCTGGGAGCCACGCTGACCCTGCCGGGCATTGCGGGCATCATCCTGACCATCGGTATGGCGGTCGATGCCAACGTGCTGGTGTTTGAACGGGTCCGGGAAGAACAACGCGCCGGGCGTTCGCCCATGTCGGCGCTGCAAAAGGGCTATGAGAGCGCGCTCTCGACCATTCTCGACGCCAACGTGACGACGCTGATCGCGGCGCTCGTGCTGTTCCAGCTGGGCTCCGGCCCGGTCAAGGGCTTTGCGGTGACGCTGGCCATCGGCATTTTCTCGTCGGTCTTTACCGCCTTCGTCGTGACGCGCTGGCTGACGGTCAGCTGGATGCGCTGGGCACGCCCCAAGAAACTCCCGATCTGAGGACGACGGATATGCTTCTGAAACTCATTCCGGACAACACGAAGATCACCTTCATGAAGCTGCGGATTCCCGCGCTGATCATGTCGGCCATCCTGCTGATCGGTTCGATCGCCCTTGTGTTCACGCGGAGCCTGAATTTCGGGATCGACTTTGCCGGCGGCACGGTGATCGAGATTTCCGAACCTGCAGACGTGAATGTCGAGCAGATCCGCAGCGTTTTGGGCGGGCTGAACCTCGGCGAAGTGCAGGTGACCGAAGCGAGCGGGACCGGGCTGAATGCCGAGCGCGTCGTCGTGATCCGGATTGGCAAGCAGGGCGGCGACGGCATGGACGCCGAACAGGCCGGTTCGGAAGTCTCCAAGAAGGTGCTGACGGCGCTTTCAGCGGCCATACCTAGCTTCAACATGGACGAAGACTTGCGGCGCTCGGAGACGGTCGGACCCAAGGTTTCCGGGGAATTGCTGCAGGATGGTCTGTGGGCACTGTTCTGGGCGCTGCTGCTGATGATGGTCTACATCACCTTCCGGTTCGAGTGGCATTATGGCGTGGGCGCGGTGGCGGCGCTGTTCCACGACGTCATCATCACTATCGGCATGTTCTCGCTCCTGCAGTTCGAGTTCAACCTGACGACGATTGCGGCGCTTTTGACCATCATCGGCTATTCGATGAACGACACGGTGGTGGTGTTCGACCGGGTGCGCGAGGAGCGGCGGCGCTACAAGAAGCTGCCGCTGGTGAGGGTCATCGACATTGCGTTGAACGGCACGCTGTCGCGCACGATTCTCACCTCGGGAACGACGCTTCTGGCGCTGCTGGCGATCTTCTTCTTTGGCGGGGAAGTGCTGCGCGGGATGAGCTCCGCGCTGATCTGGGGCATTCTGATCGGGACGTATTCTTCGATCTTCGTGGCATCTGCGCTGTTGATCTATACCGGCCTCGACAAACATCGCGACGAGGATGAAGCGGGAAATGCCGCCGCTGACCCTGCCGATGACGGTGAGGTTGCGGCCGGCCCGGCGGGGAACTGACGGCACGTTCGCAAGCCTGTAGAGGGGGTTGCGAACGGGGGCTCCGCTCCAGGCTCTCTTCAGGCCCTCTTCAGGCTCGCTTCAGACCCGGCTGCGGCGATCAATGGCTGTCTGCAGGATGATGGCGGCGGCGCTGGCGTCGATGCGGGCAGCGCGCTTTGCGCGGGAGAGATCGGCGGCGATCATGGCCCGCTCGGCCTCGCTGGTGGTCAGCCGCTCATCCTGAAACACGATCGGGACATCGCGCCGCTCAAGGATGTTGCGGGCCAGAGCGCGGGCCGACTGTGCGCGCGGGCC
>JBGSUF010000321.1:0-4515 GCA_041736285.1 Hyphomonadaceae bacterium
TCGGCTCGCCCGAAGCCGCCAGCGGCCCCAGCGTCTCAATCGCCGTTTCATACTGCCCGGCATCCAGCGCCGCGATCCCGCTTTCGAACGTGCGCACACGCCCGTCGCGCGATTGCTCGCTGAGATACTGCCACATGCCAATCACCAGCGTCGCGCCGACAATCAGCGCCGCGCCGCCGATCACCAGCGGCTGGAACCGCTTCCAGAGGTTCAGCGCGCGCTCCTGGCGCAGGCTCTCCTCGACTTCGTCAAAAATATCGCTCAACGCGTTTTCCGCTCATTCCGGGCAGGTGCGTGGCCGTGCACGTTCCCGCCTCATCTGTTGATCCCGTTTGTGCGCCGGAGACTAGCCGCCTGCTGCAGCCCCCGCAACGCGATTAAGCTGCCCATGCTTCAGTCCGCGTCGCGCCGCAGTGTATAGGTTTCCTTCTCCCCCGGAAACGCCCGGTTGCGCACGTCATCGGCATAGGCGCTCACGCCCGTTTCGACCACGGCGCGCAAGTCACCATAGCGGCGCACGAATTTCGGCACCCAGTCGAACAGGCCCAACATGTCCGGCGTGACAAGAATCTGCCCGTCGCAATGGCGCGAGGCCCCGATGCCAACCGTCGGGCATGACACCGCGCGCGTGATCTCCTGCGCAAGATCCTCGGCCACCCCCTCGACGACGATGGCAAACGCCCCGGCCGCGTCGGCCGCCAGCGCCTCTTCCATCACGCGGGCGCGCTCGGCGTCGCCGCGTCCCTTGGCACGAAACCCGCCATCGACATTGACCGCCTGCGGGCGCAGTCCGACATGGCCCATCACCGGGACGCCGCGCTCGACGAGGTGGCGAATCTGAACGGCGGCATAGGCACCACTCTCGATCTTCACCGCCTGACACCCGGTCTCCGTCATGAGGCGCGCCGCATTCAGGAAGGCCTGATCCGGATTGGTCTCATAACTGCCGAACGGCATGTCGACCACGACGAAAGCCCGCTGGCTGCCGCGCATCACGGCCCGCCCGTGCAGGACCATCATCTCCATGGTCACCCCCACCGTTGAGGTCAGGCCGTGCACCACCATGCCGACACTGTCGCCGACAAGCAGCAGATCGCAGTGCGGGTCCAGCAACGCCGCCGTCGGCGCGTCATACGCGGTGAGGCAGACGAGCGGCACGCCGCCCTTCGCTGCGGCGATATCACGGACGGTCTTGCGGAAAATGCGGCCCGCTGATGTCGTGGCCTTGGGGGAGGGGTTCTGGGAGGACATGCGGCTCCTCATACCCCCGTCCTCGCAAGAGGGAAAGCCACCTCATGGAATGGCGCGAAAGCGTCGCCGCGCTCAGCCGGTTGCCACCACCGCGACGCCAAACAATATCGGGTGCAGCCAGAACGCGATCGCCACATAGACGCCCGTTCCGGCCACCACGGCGATCGCATCGCCAGGCCCCATGCGCCCAGCGCGGCCCACATCTCCGCGCCGTTTGGCGACAATCCGCCCGGCCACCGCATAGGCCAGGAAACTCCCGAACAGGATGATGGACGCAAGGTCGCCATTCGCGATCAGATGCGCCGTCGCCCAGATCTTGACCGCCAGCAGCATGGGGTGTTTCGCCTTCGACGCGATCCAGCCTGCGGGCACATAGGCCGCCACCAGCAGGATCAGCGCCGGCAACATCAGCGCCAGCGCGACATGCCGCGTCCACGCCGGCGGAAACCAGATCGTCGGCGCCTCTCCGCGATAAAGCACATAGCCCCAGATCAGCAGCCCCAGTCCCGCAAGGGCCACCAGCGAATACAGCCCGCGATACGCGCCCCCACCCATCTTGCCCGGAAGGCCGCGGCCCGGCTCCCGGCTGCGCGCCAGCGAGTAGACGTGAACGCCAAAAAACAGCGCCAGCCCGGCACCAAAAACGATAAGAGAATTCATCATGCCCCCCGGGGCCCGTGAAGCCGGGCGTTCGGGCGGACCATACCCACTCCACCGGATCGACGCCAGTCACGCAAAGGCGTTGCGCTGCGCCGTTGACGGATGGCAGCGCTGCCCATGCCCGCCGCCGGTCGGGTGTCGGTATTTGTCCGCAAATTGTGGAGGAATGGTGAGCCCGACAGGGTTCGAACCTGTGACCCGCTGATTAAAAGTCAGCTGCTCTACCGACTGAGCTACGGGCTCGTAAGTCGGCGTATGTATGTCGATGCGCCGCACGGGTCAATTCCGGAATGACAATTTTCTAATCCCGGCTTGTGTAGCTCCCACTTGTCTCCGCCTGCTGGCTGGGAAACAACAAATACCATGAACACCAGACCCCTCCCCCTTCGCCGGGCCGCCCTCGGCCTTCTCACCCTGATTGCCGCCGGGTGCGCGAGCGATGGCAACGGCTCCGGCTCATCCGATCTCAACCTTGGCCAGACCGCATCGCGCGCGGTGGACAAGACGGGCGAAGGCATTGGCAACGCCGCACTCAGCCCCCTCGAAGACTTCAACCTGCGCCGCAACGAGATTCCGCCCCTTCTGGCCGGCGAACGCTCGCCCTATGAAGTGCCGGGCGTCCTCGATCTCTCCTGCGTCGACATCGCGATGAAGATCGCTGAACTCGACGCCATCATCGGCTATGATTTCGACTACATCCCGCCGGAACGAGAAATGACCGCTGAGGAAAAGGCCGACCGCCGGGCCGGTCAGGCCTCGGATGCGACACTGGGCTATCTTTCATCGGAGGCGCGAGGGTTCATCCCGTTTCGCGGCGCCGTTCGATATGTCACCGGCGCAAACGCCCACGACAAGGCCCGTGCCCGCGCCCTCACCATCGGTGCCCAGCGGCGTGCCTATCTGAAGGGCGTCGGCCACGTCAGGGGCTGCCCGTATCCCGCGGCGCCTCAACCCTTGCCGGAAAAAGACCCCGAAATCGTCTTCAAGGGCGACCAGCCGCGCTGAACGCCACTCGGTTCAATCTTCCCGCGCACGCGACGCCGTTGCCGCCCAGCGGTTCCGGCACTGCGCTGCGAATGCCCCCATCGTTCCCGCCGCGATCTCCGCCCTGATCCGCGCCATCAGCGACTGGAAGAAAGCGGTGTTGTGCCAGGACAGCAGCATCGGCCCGAGATACTCCCCCGCGCGAAACAGATGATTCAGATACGCCAGCGAATAGTCCCGGCTTGCCGGGCAGTCGCTGGTCTCGTCCAATGGTGCGTCCATGTCTGCAAATCGGGCATTCTTCACATTGACTGGCCCGTCCCACGTCCAGGCCTGACCGTGACGGCCGGACCGCGTCGGCAGAACGCAGTCGAACATGTCGACACCGCGCAGCGACGCTTCGACGAGGTCGATCGGCTTGCCCACCCCCATCAGATAGCGCGGCCGCGCAGTCGGTAGGTGCGGCGCCGTCATCTCGATGGTTTCGCACATCGCCGCATGTCCCTCACCGACCGCAAGCCCGCCAATGGCATAGCCGTCATAGCCCTCATCAACGAGCGCCAGCGCCGATTCGCGCCGCAAGTCCTCGAAAGTCGATCCCTGCACGATGGCAAACAGCGACTGTGACTCCCGCGCGCCGAACGCCGCCTTTGACCGCCGCCCCCAGTCCAGCGAAAGCCGCATCGACGCGGCCGCCGCCTCATGCGTTGCCGGAAACGCGGTGCACTCGTCCAGTTGCATGGAAATGTCGGCGCCCAGAAGGTCGGCCTGTATCTCGATCGAGCGGGCGGGAGTCAGCCGGTGCGTCGAGCCATCAATATGGCTGCGAAACGTCACCCCGTCCGCGTCCATCTTGCGAAGCTGGTTCAGCGACCAGACCTGAAATCCGCCGCTGTCGGTCAGCATCGGCCCGCGCCAGCCGGAAAACCGGTGCAGCCCGCCAAGGCTTCGCACCCGCTCGGCCCCCGGCCTCAGCATCAGATGATAAGTGTTGCCGAGGATGATGTCCGCGCCCGCCCCTCTCACCTGATCCATGTAGAGCGCTTTCACCGTGCCCGCCGTGCCGACCGGCATGAAAGCCGGCGTGCGGATATCCCCGCGCGGGGTCTTCAGCCGCCCGGTCCGCGCCGCCCCGTCTCGCGCGTCAATCTCGAAGGGAAACTCACCCATGCGCGCCCGCTCTCTTCGGCATGAGGAGGCAAGCGTCGCCATAGGAGAAAAACCGATACTCTTCCCTTATGGCATGCGCATAGGCCGCCTGCATCACATCCGTTCCCATCAGCGCGCAGACCAGCATGAACAGCGATGAGCGCGGCAGGTGGAAATTCGTCATCAGCGCGTCCACCCCATGCACCTGCTTTCCCGGATGCAGGAAGATGTCGGTATCGCCAACGAACGGGCTGTAGGCACCATCGGCGCTGCAGGCCGTCTCCAGCGTGCGCAGCGCCGTCGTACCAACCGCCACGACGCGGCCACCCGCCACTCGCACGCCATTCAGCTCAGCCGCCACCGCGCCTGAAACCTCGCACCACTCGGCATGCAGCCGCCCGGTCTCGATATTCTCCGGCTTGAGCGGCGCAAACGTGCCCGCGCCCACATGCAGCCGGACGGCCGCCAACC
>JBGSUF010000356.1:0-2582 GCA_041736285.1 Hyphomonadaceae bacterium
GGCGCGGCCCCAGCCGCTGCAACGCGCGTTGAGCGAGGCGGAGGTCTCCGCGCACCGGGCGTTTCTCGAAACGCTTGGCGGGCCGTTGGTCTGGAGCCGATATTCGAAGTGATCAGGCGCCGGGGGGTTGATCGGATTGCACCGCCGGAGCGGTCCCGCGCGCTTTTTGCTGGCGAAACAGTCCGACAAAGTCGATCGGGTCGACCATGAGCGGCGGAAATCCGCCATCGCGCGTGATCTCGGCCATGATGCGGCGCGCGAACGGGAAGAGAAGCCGCGGGCATTCGATCAGGAGAATGGCTTCCAGTTCCTCGTCGTTCACGCCGGCAATCTCGAACAGGCCAGCATAGACGAGTTCGCAGACAAACATCGGCTGTCCGGAGTTTTCTGCGGCGGCGGCAAGCTTCAGGGCCACCTCGAAGATGGTTTCTCCGGCCGCGTGTGGGCGCGCGCTGACGTCAACAATCATCTTGATGTCCGGCCGCTCTGACATCAGCGGCGTGGCGGCGGCGGGGTTCTCGAAGGAGAAATCCTTGATGTATTGCGCCAGGATGCGGATGGCTGCGCCGCCCTGAGCGGCCGGCTTGGGTGTGTCGGTCATGGTGTCGCGGTCGCCTTTTGTTGGGTATGTTTCTTCGTCTGGCGGTCATTTGGCAGTTGGGGGAGCGGATTTGTCCGCGCTAACACTGGAGAACGCGCGGAGCAAGCGCGCCGAGCCTTGTCTTTGCCTCGGGAAAAGCCCAAGTATGTTTGCCAGGGCTTATCATATCGGATCCATGCAATTGATTGACGTTCTTATCCTCGGCGCCATCGCACTTTTTGTTCTCGGGCGACTGTATGTCGCGCTCGGACAGGATGACGGTCAACGGAAAAGAGGCGCGCAGCGCGGTCGCGGCCCGTCGCAGGCCGATGGCGCGACCGGACCTGAGAGAACCGCGCGGTCGACGCCGGATGTCGGGCCTGCGCAGGATGTGCGTCCGGCGGCGGGGCCGCTGCGCTTCACCGGACCGGCTGCGGCAGGGCTTGAGGAGATTCACCTGGCCGATCGCAGCTTCATCCCGGCCGAATTCATTGCCGGTGCAAGATCGGCCTACGAAATGATCGTCAAGGCTTTCGCCGTTGGCGAGACGGCCACGCTGGAGCCGTTGCTGGCACCTGACGTTTATGCGGCGTGGTCGCAGGCGATTTCCGCGCGTGCCGGGACGGGAGCGACAGCGCCGACCCTCCTGCGGCTGAAGGCGGCCGATTTCGACGAGGCCGATCTGATCGGTGATATCGCGCGGGTCGACGTGCAATTCGAGGCGGAACTCGGCGACGGGGACCGTGTGCGAACCGTTCGCGAAATCTGGTCGTTCGAGCGCAATGTCAGACAATCGGATCCAAATTGGAAACTCGCCGCCGTTTCGACGCCCGACTGATCGCTGCGGCAATCCTCGGCCTTGCCGGGTGCGCGAGCACGCCGGAGCCGACCCCTGTGATTCCTCCTCCAGCTCCCGCTGTCCTGATATCGCCCGCTGACGGCGCGTTCGGCGGCGACTATCTGCCCGATCTTCCCGGCTGGCCGGGGGTTACCGGGCCGGGCGCGCTCGCAGCGTTCAAGGCGTCATGCACGCTCTGGATGCAGCGCGGTGATGACGATCCGATCAGTCGCCGGGTCGATTATGCCGGGAACGTCGGTGAATGGCGGCCCGTGTGTGACCGCATTTCCGCCGCGCGGGATGTCGCAGCGATGCAGCTGGTCCTTCGCGGGGATCTCGTCCCGCTGGAAGTTGTGCCCGATGACCGCAATCGCTTCACCGGATACTTCGAGCCGGAGATAGAAGCGCGGCGGACGCCGGTGCCACCCTTCACCGAGCCGGTGCCCGCTGTGCCGGCCGATCTTGTTAGGGGGGCTGGCGGCGCATCGCGGCGCAGGCTGGCCGATGGGCGTGTCGTCGCCTATCCACCGCGCAGCGACATCGACGTGAGCCGCCTTCCGGCGCTCGGCTATGCGCATCCGGCGGATGTGTTCTTTCTTCAGATACAGGGCTCGGGTCGGCTGAATTTCCCCGATGGCGTGTCCGTGCGCGCCGCGTTCGCCGCCCACAATGATCATCCGTTCCGGGGGATTGCCAACTGGCTGATCGCCGAAGGGGAGATCACGCGGGCCGAGGCCGGCATGACCGGCATCCGGGCATGGATGGACCGGGCCGATCCGGCGCGGGTGCGAGAGGCGATGAATGCCAATCCGCGCTATGTTTTCTTCGTCCCGGAGACAATCACCAATCCTGCCGAGGGCCCGAAAGGGGCGATGGGGGTGGCATTGACGTCATGGGGTTCGATTGCAGTCGATACCGATCTGCATCCGCTGGGCATTCCGGTTTATGTGGAGACCAGTCTGGGCGGGCGCGGGGTCATCCAGGGGCTGTTTGTTGCACAGGATACCGGCGGAGCGATCAAGGGGCCTGTGCGCGGTGACATCTATTACGGAACGGGCGATGAGGCCGGCCGCGTTGCCTCGGGGCAGAATGCGCCCGGCCGCATGTGGGTGCTTGTGCCGCGCAGTGTCGCCGCACGCCTGCATGCCGAAGATGCGGCCAACG
>JBGSUF010000014.1:0-3842 GCA_041736285.1 Hyphomonadaceae bacterium
GGCGGCTGCGGCGGCGGCTCTCCCGGCCCCGAAAGCGCCTCCGGCACGGCCGGAAGAGGACACGACGCCCTCGGACTGATACGGAATGGCGGGCCGGGCAAGCAACCCCCGGCCCGCACAACGCGGCTGCAACGCTTTCCGCTTGACTGTCACGGCCTCGGGGATTAACACGCAGCTTCTTTTCGGGCCTGCCGTCTGGAGTGCGGCGGGCACGTCTTGTTTCCCGGGAACGTCTCAGGGCGCCGTCCGTGAGACAATCCAGCTCCCATGCTGCCATGTCATTCCTGTCATGCAGCGCAGTTTTTAGGGTTTCGGGATCGGGACGGTCAGGTGGACTGGCCCGGTGCTCTTGTTCAATCAATGTGCCGGCCCCGCGCCGGGACGAGAAGGATACAACCGGCCAATGCCGACGATCAACCAACTGATCCGTAAGCCGCGCAAGGATAAGCCTGCGCGCAACAAGGTTCCCGCGCTCAAGGCGTGCCCGCAGCGCCGCGGCGTGTGTACGCGTGTCTACACGACGACCCCGAAGAAGCCGAACTCGGCGCTCCGCAAGGTCGCCAAAGTCCGTCTGACCACGGGCTATGAGGTGGTGAGCTATATTCCCGGCGAGGGGCACAATCTTCAGGAACACTCTGTGGTCCTGATCCGCGGCGGCCGCGTGAAAGACCTTCCGGGCGTCCGCTATCACATCCTGCGCGGCGTCCTCGATACGCAAGGCGTCAAAGACCGCAGGCAGCGCCGTTCCCATTATGGCGCGAAACGTCCGAAGTAAGGCAGAGAACCCATGTCCCGTCGTCACCGTGCAGAAAAACGCGAAGTCCTTCCCGATCCGAAATTCGGCGATCTGGTCGTTTCAAAATTCATGAACCAGATCATGGAGGACGGAAAGAAATCCGTCGCCGAGCGCATCGTTTACGGCGCTTTCGAACTGGTCGAGGCGCGCGCCAAGCGCAATCCGGTCGAGGTCTTCCACGAGGCCATCGACGCGGTGAAGCCGTCGGTCGAAGTGCGCTCGCGCCGCGTTGGTGGTGCGACCTATCAGGTGCCGGTCGAGGTTCGCCCCGAGCGTCGCCAGGCCCTCGCCATCCGCTGGCTGTCGGCTGCCGCAAGCGCGCGCAACGAGAACACGATGCGTGAACGCCTTGCCGGCGAAATGCTCGATGCGGCCAATGGTCGTGGCTCCGCCGTCAAGAAGCGCGAAGACACGCACCGCATGGCCGACGCGAACCGCGCCTTCTCACACTATCGCTGGTAAGCTGGCGCTGGTCACCCGGCGCCGGTAATCCGGTCCATCCCTTCATCACCGCACGAAAGCGAGCAGACCCATGGCGCGCGACTATACGCTGAACCGCTACCGCAATTTCGGTATCATGGCCCACATCGATGCGGGCAAGACGACGACGACGGAGCGGATCCTCTACTACACCGGCAAGTCCCACAAGATCGGCGAAGTCCATGACGGCGCCGCGACGATGGACTGGATGGTGCAGGAGCAGGAGCGCGGCATCACCATCACGTCGGCGGCGACCACGACGTTCTGGTTCCGCACCGATGACGGCAAGAACCCGTCGGGTGACTATGGCAGCACGGCCGACGAGGCCAAGTTCCGCTTCAACATCATCGACACGCCAGGCCACGTCGACTTCACCATCGAAGTCGAGCGTTCTCTGGCGGTGCTGGATGGCGCGGTCTGCCTGCTGGACGCCAACGCCGGTGTGGAGCCGCAGACCGAGACGGTGTGGCGCCAGGCCGACCGTTACGGCGTGCCGCGCATCGTGTTCGTCAACAAGATGGACAAGCTCGGCGCCGACTTCTTCAACTGCGTGAAGATGATCAAGTCGCGCACGGGCGCCACGCCGGTTCCCGTGCAACTGCCGATCGGTTCGGAAAACAACCTTGAAGGCATTATCGACCTGATCTCCATGAAGGAATGGGTCTATCAGGGCGAAGATCTCGGCGCCAGCTGGGTCATTCAGGACGTCCGCCCGGAACTGCGCGCGCAGGCCGAGGAATGGCGTGCCAAGATGATCGAGCATGCGTGCGAGGTCGATGAAGAATGGACGGAGAAGTATCTCGAAGGCGAAGAGCCCGACGAGGTCACGCTGCGCCGACTGATCCGCAAGGGCACGCTGTCGCTGTCCTTCGTGCCGGTTCTCGCTGGCTCGGCCTTCAAGAACAAGGGCGTCCAGCCCCTGCTCAACGCCGTCATCGACTATCTGCCGTCCCCGACCGACGTTCCGGCGCTGATGGGCTTCTCGCCGGACGACGAGACCGAAGAGCGCAACATCCCGCGCCCGGCCTCCGACAACGAGCCGTTCTCAGGGCTGGCCTTCAAAATC
This sequence comes from Hyphomonadaceae bacterium, assembly GCA_041736285.1. Taxonomy (GTDB): domain Bacteria; phylum Pseudomonadota; class Alphaproteobacteria; order Caulobacterales; family Hyphomonadaceae; genus JBGSUF01. Next base: position 2,343 of record JBGSUF010000014.1, read on the forward strand.
ATGAACGACCCGTTTGTGGGCTCGTTGACCTTTGTGCGCATCTATTCCGGCGTCATGAACAAGGGCATGAGCCTGCTGAACTCGACCAAGGGTCGCAAAGAGCGGATTGGCCGCATGATGATGATGCATGCCAACAACCGCGAGGAAATCGACGAAGCCTTTGCCGGCGACATCGTCGCTATTGGCGGTCTCAAGGAGACGACGACCGGCGACACGCTGTCGGATCCGTCCAAGCCGGTCGTGCTGGAGACGATGAACTTTCCGGAGCCCGTGATCGAGATCGCCATCGAGCCGAAGTCGAAGGCTGACCAGGAGAAGATGGGCTTGGCCTTGGCCCGCCTGTCGGCCGAAGACCCGTCTTTCCGCGTCCACACCGACATGGAAAGCGGTCAGACGATCATGAAGGGCATGGGTGAACTTCACCTCGACATCCTCGTTGACCGCATGAAGCGCGAGTTCAAGGTCGAGGCGAATATCGGCGCGCCGCAGGTTGCCTATCGTGAGCGTCTCGGTCGGGCGACCGAGATCGACTACACCCACAAGAAGCAGTCGGGCGGCACCGGTCAGTTCGCGCGGATCAAGGTCCAGTTCGAGCCGCTGGAGGCGGGTTCGGGCTTTGTGTTCGAGAGCAAGATTGTCGGCGGTACGGTGCCCAAGGACTATATTCCGGGCGTCGAGAAGGGCTTCAAGTCGGCCATGGATAACGGCCTGCTGGCGGGCTATCCGGTGACGGACTTCCGCGCAACCCTGGTCGACGGGGCCTATCACGATGTCGACTCCAGCGTGCTGGCGTTCGAGATCGCGGCCCGCGCCGCCTTCCGTGAACTGAAGACCAAGGGTGACCCGCGCCTGATGGAACCGGTGATGCGCGTCGAGGTGCTGACGCCGGAAGACTATATGGGCGACATCATCGGCGACCTGAACTCCCGTCGCGGGCAGATTCAGGGCACCGAAGGGCGCGGCAACGCTCAGGTGATCAACGCTTTCGTGCCGTTGGCCAACATGTTCGGCTATGTCAGCACGTTGCGTTCGATGTCACAGGGACGCGCCTCGTTCACCATGCTGTTTGAACGCTACGAAGAAGTGCCGCGCGCCGAAAGCGAGAAACTCCTCGCCAAGCTCGCCGGCTGATAGAAACGAAGAAAAAAAAGGAGACGCCCCATGGCGAAGGAGAAGTTTGCGCGGACGAAGCCGCATGTTAACATCGGCACGATTGGTCACGTTGACCATGGCAAGACGACGCTGACGGCGGCGATCACGATGACGCTTGCGAAGTCTGGCGGCGCGAAGGCCAAGCGTTATGACGAGATCGACGCTGCGCCGGAGGAGAAGGCGCGCGGGATCACGATCAACACGGCGCACGTTGAGTATGAGACGGCCAACCGTCACTATGCTCACGTGGATTGCCCCGGCCACGCTGACTATGTGAAGAACATGATCACGGGCGCGGCGCAGATGGACGGCGCGATTTTGGTGGTCAACGCGGCCGACGGCCCGATG
>JBGSUF010000030.1:0-9478 GCA_041736285.1 Hyphomonadaceae bacterium
GCTGGCTGGAGCGCGAAGGCGGGCGGCGGCTGGCCTGGCATGAGGCCGGATCGCGGGCGGGGGGGTCGAAAACCGTCTTGTTCGTGCACGGCTTCATTCAGGGGCCGTATTTCACGCGCAGCTTCGAGACGGGGCTGGAGCGCGCGGGCATCAGGCTGATCGCGCCATCGCGTCCAGGCTTTGGCTACACCTCGCCGAGCGCGTCGCGGGCGGATTTCGACCAGGTGGTGGTCGAAGACGCGCTGGCGCTTGTCGGGGCGCAGGTGGACGACGGACCGATCACGGTGATGGCACATCAGGGCGGGACGAGCCACGCCTTCCGGATCGCGCAGGCGCTGGAGGCGCGGGCGGCGGGGCTGTTCGTCCTCGATGGCGGGGTTCCGATCCGCGAGGAGTATCTGGCGCGGATGGACCGGCAGACGCGGCTGGCGGCGGCGGCGACGCGGCATGCGCCATCGGTGATGCGGATGGTGCTCGACCTTGGCCTGCCTGTTTATCGCCGCCGCGGGGTGGAGGCCTTCCTGCGGCGACATTTTGCCAGCGCTCCGCTTGACCTTGCGACGCTGGATGACCCGGAAATGCTGCGCCTACAGGGGCAGGGTTGTTATCACCTGATGCAGCAAGGGTCGGAAACCTGGCTGCGTGACGGCGGCGCGGCCATGACCGACTGGAGCGCTGACATGGCGGCGGTGTCGACGCTGAAGCAGTTCTGGATGCACCCTGAGCACTGCACCGTCATCGACGTGCAGGCGATTGCCGACTGCGTGGCGCAGATACCGGGCGCGGCGCTGGAGCGGGTGGCGCAGGCGGGAACGAACCTGCTGTACACGCATGGACCGGACGTGGCGCGGGCGCTGTCACGCTTTACCCCTGCGGGGTGATGCTGCGGCGGCCGGGGCGGTGTTCAACACTTGCGGGGACGCGCCGGAGGAGGGCGACCGGAAGCCGGGCGGCTCCGGTCGCCTTTTTGCTTCCGGCAGCGGTTGACGGCCTCAGTCCGGCGCGTGGAACCAGACCGGCTGGCGGAAGGGCAGCCCGAGATCGCGGGCGACAGCCTCGTGGGTGATCTCCCCCTCTGCGACGGTCAGACCGCGGGCCAGGTGGGGATTGGCGTTGAGAGCGTCCTTTGCGCCATGCCGGGCGATCTGCAGCACGAAGGGCAGGGTGGCGTTGTTGAGCGCATAAGTGGATGTTCGCGGAACGGCGCCCGGCATGTTGGCGACACAGTAGTGAAGGATGCCGTCAACCTCGTAGATCGGATCATCATGGGTGGTCGGCCGCGAGGTCTCGAAGCAGCCGCCCTGATCAATGGCGATGTCGACGAGGACAGCGCCGGGCTTCATCGTGGCGAGCATGGCGCGGGTGATGAGCTTGGGCGCGGTCGCACCGGGCACGAGGACGGCGCCGATGACGAGATCTGCGTCGACAATCGCCGCCTCAAGGCTGGCCGACGTGGAATACATGGTGCGCACCATGCCGGAGAATTGCACGTCGAGTTCGGCAAGACGCTTGTTGGAGCGGTCGAAAATGGTCACGTCCGCGCGCATGCCGACGGCGATCTCGGCCGCATTGGTGCCGGACACGCCGCCGCCGATGATGACGACCTTGGCCGGTGCAACACCGGGGACGCCGCCCAGCAACAGGCCGATGCCGCGCTTTGTCTTCATCAGCGCCCAGGCGGCGACCTGCATGGACATGCGCCCGGCGACCTGGCTCATCGGGGTGAGGAGCGGCAGGCGGCCCTCATCGTCGGTGACGGTCTCGTAGGCGATGGCGATCGCGCCGGACTTGCGCAGGCCCTCGGCCTGGACGGCGTCGGCGGCGAGGTGGAGGTAGGTGAAGAGGGTGTGGGCGGGGGTGAGCATGGCCGTTTCCGACGGCTGGGGCTCCTTCACCTTCACGATCAGTTCGGCCTTCTCGAAGACGCTGGCCGCGTCCGGGACGATGTGCGCGCCGATATTGCGATACTGCGCATCGGTGAAGCCCGAGCCAGCCCCGGCGCCGGCCTGCACGAAGACCTCATGGCCCGCGCGGACAAGTTCGCCGACGCTTTCCGGCGTCAGGCCGACGCGGAATTCGAGGGTCTTGATTTCGGTCGGGACGCCGATGCGCATGGTTGAGCCTCCTGATTGGGACGGGTTCGAGTTGGCGGCGATCTAGCATGAAATCACGCCGGTTCATCCTGAAAAGGCATTTTCATGCCAGATTTCTTTGATGCGGTGCGATGATCGTTCGTGGATTGCGAGATCGGGCAGTGCTCAGGCGGCATTCAGGCCGTGCTTACGCAGCCACAGGCTCGGCGGTTTCGCCCGTGGCGGGGGCGTAGCGCTCCATCTGTTCCTCGACCCAGCGGGCGATGGAACCGGGCGGAATCTCCAGATGGTTCAGCAGGTCTGTCGCCATCTCGATTCCATTAGGCTCACCGGCACTGAAATGGCCGCGTATGCCGAGCTTGCTGAAGCGCGGGCCGTCGGCGGGGTCTTCAAGGGCGACAAGGCGGACCATTCCGGGGAAGCGCTCGCTGACCTCCGGGGTGAGGTCGCGCGAGACCTCGAAGCGCGGAACGCCGACGACGAGAGCGCGCGCGCGGGAGGCGCCGACAAGCTCGACCAGCCGCAGGTCGGCCGCGTCTCCGAACTTGACGTCATACCCGTCCGCAAGGGCGGCAACGAAGCGGTCCGGGTCGGATTCGAGGGCGATATAGGGCAGGTTGAAATGGCGAAGCGCGTCGATGGTGAGGCGGACCGGGACGGTGATGCCATAGACCAGCACGGGGGGCGGGGAGCCTTGTACCGGCGCGCTGGAGCGCAGGAGATCGGCGGTGTTGCGGGTTGAAATGCGCGCGAAGTGCTTGGCGAGGCGGATGCCGAGCGCGGTCCAGCTTGGCGCGACGGCGAGGCTGATGGCAACAGCGGCGACGAGGATGGCGACGATCTGGCTCTCCACGCCCGCCATGACGGGGATGATGGCGGCGATGACGAGGGTGAATTCCGAGCCCTGCCCGATCAGGAAGGCAAGCTGCGTTGCGCCCGGCGTCGTCCAGCCGCTGAGCTTGGCGGCGAGAAAGCCGAGCGCGGTCTTGCCGAGCAGCAGGATGACGGTCGCGGCGATCACCCATGGCAGGCCCGAGATCAGGCCGGGCACGTCAATCATCAGGCCGACATTGATGAAGAACATCGACAGAAGGAGGCCGCGAAACGGCTGAACCTCCATCATGACCTGGTGACGGTAGCGTGTGTCGGAGATGGCAAGGCCCGCAAGGAAGCCGCCAAGCGTGAGGGAGAGGCCGGCAAGCCCCGTCGCCCATGCCGAGGCCAGAACCATCAGAAGGGCAACGGCGGTGAAGGCTTCCTGATTGCGCGTCGCCGCCAGCACGCGAAAGAGCGGCCGGACGAGAAAGCGTCCGGCAGCGGCGGCGGCGGCGAAGGCCACCAGCGCCTTCAGAAGCGCAAGGCCGAGCACGACCGGCAGGGCGGACGGTTCACCGTTGAGCGACCCGGCGAAAATCAGGAGGAAGATGGCGACGATGTCCTGAAAGATCAGAACCGCCATTGAGGAGTGGCCGAGCGGGCAGGATTGCAGGCCCCGGTCGGCGAGGACGCGGCTCACCACGGCGGTCGAGGACAGGCCGAGCGACATGCCGAGCACCAGGGCGATCGGCCAGTCCAGCCCCGTCGGCATCAGCAGGAGGGTGAAGCCAAAGCCGGTGAGGAAGACCTGTATCGGTGCAAGGCGCAAAAGATAGGACCGGCTCTGGCGCATCTCGGCGAAGGAGAAGTGGAGACCGATGTCGAACAGGAGAAAGACCACGCCAAGCTCTGCGAGGAGGTGGGTGGTGGCATCATCGCGCATCAGGCCAAAGCCGTGCGGTCCGATCACAATCCCGGCGAGCAGATAACCGACGATCGGGGATATTTTCAGCGACCGCGCCGCAAAGGCTGCTGCCGTGCCTGCGGAAAGCAGGATCAGGGCCGGTTGCAGCGCCTCGACAGGTGAAATGGCCATTTGGAGTGTCTCTTTGCGGTTTGTTCGAGCGTGTGACCAACAACTAAGCCCGGATTATGACGCTGCGACAACGCCCCGCGGCACAATCGCGTGCGGGCAGGTTGGCCGGGAGCGCAAAGATGGCACCCGAAAGAAAAAAGGGCTGTCGCCGAAACGACAGCCCTTGAGTAACCCCGTCATGGAGGGAGGGAACAACGCCATGCAGGGCAGAAAGAGGTTCGCCGCTGCGATCACATAGCGCGTGACAGGGTCACGACAACGCGTTCGTCGGCAATGTCGCTGCCGTCGATGTCAGTGTCCCAGTAACGCAGGTCCAGGCCGAAGCCGGCGAGCGAATAGGTGCCGCCGAGGCTCCAGCCGGTGTAGTCGCCGCCGCCGTCGAAATTGTAGTTGCCGACAGAAACATCGACACCAAAAGCCTCCGAGAGCGCAAAGCCCGCAGTGGCTTCGCTGTAGATATTCTGGTTGTCGGGATCCCAGGAAACCTGTCCTCCGATGGCAAGGCCGCCAGCAAACTCATAGCCGAGGCCGCCATAAAGCTCGAAGAAATCAAGGTCTGAATCGCTGGAATCCGGGTAGGCGTAATAGATCGCGCCGATATCCCATGAGATGCCGTTGGCGAATTCGCTGGCGAAACCGGCATAGAGGTCGACTTCGATGTTGGTGTCGGTGTCGTCCTCGAAGTCGACATTCGAGGCCCATGTGCCGGCGTAGAAGCTGCCGGCGGCAAGGTCGAAGCCGCCGCTGATGGCAAGGTCACCGTTCGACTGGGAAATGCCGCGCCAGACATAATCGCTTGAGATTGCCACATTGCCGGACCACTCCATTTCCTGAGCTCCGGCGCTCAGAATTGCCGGGCCCGCCAGAAGGCTGAGGCCGAGAGCGGACATCATGCGCGTTGCTTTCATCGTCGTTCTCCGTGTGTGGCAGCGCCGGTGCGCTGCGTGTTGGGCATGTTGGGCCGGGCGTCGCATTGACCATCCCGTCGAGGACAAGGGTTGGCGTGCGGCAGTGCGTGGGGCGATGAAAAATTCGCGAATGGTGCAGTGCAGCGGGCGTTTTGCATCATCACTGCGCAGTTTCTGGCCGCGGTGACGTGGAACCGGTCAAAAAATCAGTGCAGTCGGGTGATTGGCCAAGGCCGGGGGAATGTCCTATACGGTTGGCCGGAGGGCCCCGGGGCGGGCCGTGAAACATTCTTATCGGGCAAAGGGGCTTAACGATGGTATACCTTCTGGCACTGGCCGGACTGGTGCTTCTGTTTGTGGGCGGGGAAGGCCTCGTGCGCGGTTCGGTGGCTGTGGCGCGGCGGCTCGGCCTGTCGGAACTGCTCATCGGCCTGACGCTGGTCGGCTTTGGCACTTCGGTTCCGGAACTGGTGACGAGCCTGCAGGCTGTGCAGTCGGGCGCGGTGGGCCTGGCCATCGGGAATGTGGTCGGCTCCAACATTGCCAACGTGCTGTTGATTCTCGGCGTGGCTGCGCTGATCGCGCCGATCATCACCAATCCGCGCGCACTCGCCCGCGACATGTCGGTCATGGTCGGCGTCACGCTGTTGCTGGTGACGCTGAGCTGGTTTGGAGTTTTCAGCCGGGTGGCCGGGGCGTTCCTCGTCGGTGCGCTGCTGGTCTACGTCATCGGCTCGGTGGTGATGGACCGCAGAGGCACGGCCGCAAGCCGGCTCCATGCGGACGAGGCGGAAACCGTTCATGCACCCAATTCCCTGCTGATCGGGATGGTTCTGGCGGTCGGCGGAATGGTCGGCGTGGTGTTCGGGGCCAACCTTCTGGTGACCAATGCGACCGTCATCGCGCGTGACTTTGGCGTGTCGGACGCGGTGATCGGGCTCAGCCTGGTCGCGATCGGCACCAGTCTTCCCGAGCTTGCGACCTCCGTGATGGCGTCGATCCGGGGCAAGACGGACGTTGCGGTGGGCAATATCATCGGCTCGAACATCTTCAACGTGCTTGGCATTCTCGGCATCACCGCGCTGGTGAAACCCTTCTCCATCAATGTCGGCGACCAGCCCGCAGCGGCGGCAAACTCCTGGGAGACGATTCTGGCGTCACCGGCGGGCGGGTCGATGCTGAACTATGGCGACATCACGATGCTTGGCCTGTCTGTCGTCCTGCTGATCCTGTTCGGCCTCACCGGCAAGCGGATCGCGCGATGGGAGGGCGGCGTGCTGCTGCTGTGCTACATCGCCTACATGGCCTTCATTTTCGGGATGGGACAGTGAGCGCTGGCGGAAGCGGAATTTACGACGGGCTGGACCAGCTTGGCCGGCAGAGCGGCGCGGCGGAGGCTCCGGAAACCGCGATCATAGAGCGCGTGCCCAATCCCCGTCCGAACATGGTGTATCTCGCCCGGTTCACGGCGCCGGAATTTACCTCGCTGTGCCCCGTGACGGGACAGCCGGATTTCGCGCACATCGTGATCGACTATGCCCCGCAGGACTGGCTGGCGGAGAGCAAAAGCGTGAAGCTCTTCCTGCAGTCGTTTCGCAATCACGGGGCGTTCCACGAGGACTGCACGCTGTATATCGCCGAGCGTCTGGTGGAACTGACCGCGCCGCGCTGGTTCAGGATTGCAGGCTATTGGTATCCGCGCGGCGGCATCCCGATCGACGTGTTCTGGCAGTCGGGCGTGGCCCCGGAAGGGCTTTGGGTGCCCGACACGGGCGTTGCGGCGTATCGCGGACGCGGCTGAGCGTTCAGGCCGGAGCTGACGGCAGGTCGAGTGCGAACACCGTCCCCCCCGGGCCTGTCGCGGTGAGTTCGAGGCGCGCGCCCATGCTCTCGGCAAGCTCACGCGCGATGGCGAGGCCGAGGCCGGAGCCGCCTTTGTTGCCCGAGGCCGAAAACGGCTCGAACAGGCGCGGGCGCAGGCGTTCCGGAATGCCCGGCCCGTTGTCTGCAAAATGGATGAGGCAGCGCCCGCCTTCGACCCTGCCGGAAATGGTGAACATTGGCGCGGGCGTCGCGGCGTCGCTCATGGCGCGGGCGGCGTTGCGGGCGAGGTTGACGACAATGCGGTGGAGGTGGTCAGCGTCGGCCTGCACGCGCGTTTCGGCGGGGACGGCGATGTTCACCGCGATGTCGCCGGGTCCGAAAATGCCCTCTCCGGTTGCCTCGGTGCAGACGTCCAGCAGGGCGATGTCCACGATGCGCGCTTCGGCCGGGGTGCCGCGGCCATAATCCAGCGTGGCTTCGGCGAGCGAAATAGCGCGTTCGAGGGCGCGTTCGATGCGCGGCGCGGCGCGCAGGACGCGGGGGTCATCGGAGCGCGTCAGGCCCTCGCTGACGAGTTGGGCGGCTGAGAGGGAGTTGCGCAGGTTATGGTTGATCTTGGCCATCGCTTCTCCGAGGCGGGCGAGGCGTTCGCGCTGCAGGAAGGCGGCCTGCACGGCGGCCTCCATGTCGGACAGGGCGTTCTGCGCGCGGCCGATCTCGTCGCTGCGAGGGGTTTCGGGCAGGCGGAGTGTCCAGTCGCGGGGGTTGTCACGGAACTGCTCGACCGAAGACGTGATCCGCAGGATCGGGCGGACGACCATGGCGTAGAGCGAGAGGAAGATCAGCGCGCCAACGCCTGCCGCGATGAGGAGGGAGAGGCCGACAATGCGCCAGGCAAAGGCGATCAGATCGGCCTTGAGCGGAGCGATGGGAACGAGGATTTCGAGATGATCGACATCGGCCGCCGGATCGAGGATGAGAAGCCAGCGCTCGCCCGAGCCGAACGTGGCCCCCAGCGTCGGGCCAATGGCGGAGAAGCGGCGCAGATTGGCGGCCTCGGCAACAAGGGCGTCACCTTTCGGGAGCATGTCCTGCGCGAGCAGCTGCTTTCGGACACCGTCTTTCACCTCGACGACGCACAGGACTTCGGCGCTCATCAGGAGCGCGTCGGCCAGTTCGTCGCTGACCTCGCGCATTGGCGCGGCGTCCAGGGCGAGGACGGCGATGCGGGCCTGCGCGATGCGGTTCTCGATCCAGTTGGCGCGGAAGTTGGCTGCCGAGGGGAGGAAGACCAGCGCCTCGATCAGGAGGACGAAGAGGATGGTCAACCCAAGCACGCGCGAGGAGAGGCCAAAAAAAAGCCGACCGCCATTCGCAGCAGGCGGGCGTGTCAGGCTCGGCTCAATCTGATCGGTGCGCGCATCCACGAAGAACGTCTAGCGGCATTGGTCTGGAGCGGCAATCGCCCTGTGTGAGCAACCCTACGGAATGCGTTGCAGGAGGCCAACAAGGCGGCGGGCGGACTTGCCGAAGACGAGCGATTCGAAGTGCTTGCTGGCGGCGCGCTTGGTGGCCTCGCCGCGCGTCGGGTAGGGGGAGATCATGCTGGTCAGATCCTTCACCTTGAGGCCTGCCGTCATGGCGAGGGCGGGGATGTGCAGCAGGTCGCCCGCGCTCTCGCCGAAGATGGACGCGCCGATGATCCGGCCCTTCCGGATGACGTATTTCACTTCGCCCTCGGTGGAGCGCTCGGCGATGGCGCGGTCATTCTCGTGGAAGAGGAATGACGCGGCGGAGACGTCGTCGCCGTATTTCTCGCGGGCCTCGTCCTCTGTCAGGCCGATCTGTGCGATCTCCGGCTCGATGTAGGTGACGGCGGGAACCGGCGTGCTGTCGGCGCGAAAACGGGTCTTGAAGAGGGCGTTGCGGACGAAGACGCTGGCGTGAAAGCCAGCGAGGTGGGTGAACTGGCCCTGCCCGGCAATGTCACCGACAGCCCAGACGCGGCCATTGGAAACCGAGCGCAGGTTTGGCTTCGTCGTGATGCCGGAGCGGTCATGTGCGACATTCCCGGCTTCAAGGTCGAGCGCGTCCATCACTGGCGTGCGGCCGAGGGCGACGAGGAGGTGCGAGCCGGTGATGGTCGTTTCCTGGTGTGTTTCGCCGCTGGTGGCGATGACGGAAACACCGCCAGCCTCTTTCGAGATGCGGGTCGCGGCATGGCCTTCGAGGATGTTGACCCCCTCGGCGCGCAGGATTTCGCCGGCGCGGGCGGCGTGGGCGCGGTCTGCGCGTGCGAGGGCGCGGTCCTTCTCGATGACGGTGACATTGGCACCGAGGCGGACGAAAGCCTGCGCCATTTCCATGCCGATCGGGCCGCCGCCGAGAATGACGAGATGCGCCGGGCGCTCGGCGACGGAGAAGATGGTCTCGTTTGTGAGGTAGGGGGTTGTGTCGAGGCCGGGAATGGGCGGGGCGCTGGCCCGCGAACTGGTGGCGATGACGATGCGGCGCGCCTTCACGGAGGTGGTCGCGGAGACGATCGTGTCCTTCCCGGCGAAACGGGCGTGCTCGCGGATGACGGTGACGCCGAGGCTCTCAAAGCGCTCCTGACTGTCGACGGGCGCGATCTGGTCAATCACGCCGCTGACATGGGCGCGCACGTGCGGCCAGTCGACATGGACGCCGCTGACCTCGACGCCGAAGCGGCCGGTGTTGCGGGCATCATGGGCGGCGCGCGC
>JBGSUF010000115.1:0-8471 GCA_041736285.1 Hyphomonadaceae bacterium
GGCCCGCAACCTCCGCGCAGGCTGAGCCCGGCGGGCGCGGCTCAATGCTCGAACAGAAGCGCCGCCGCGCCATAGAGCGCAGCCATCGGTTCGGCGATCATCCGCACCGGTATTCCATGCATGTAGCCACTCATCGGGCCACGCTCGAAGAAACGATTGAGCGCTTTGGGCGCGCGCACCCAGTCGATCAGCCGCTCGGCAACGCCCCCGGTGATCACCACACCGCCGCGAGCGCCCATGGTCAGCGTCGCATCGCCCAGCATCTGCATCAGTCCGCCGGCCCGCATCTCGCAGACCTCGATACAGGTCGGGTCGCCGGCCGCCGCCAGTTCAAGCACCTCTTCCGGCGTGCGGCGGATGAAGGCGACCCCGTCCAGCGCCGCTATGGCCTCCATGACAAGGTTCATGCCCGAGCCGGACAGGGCCAGTTCTCGGCTGACATAACCGTGGCGACGGCGAAGTTCATCGACCAGCGCGCTTTCGCGATCATTGCCAGGGGCGTAGCTGGCATGGCCGCCCTCGCCCGTCATGACGCGCCACCGGCCGCCCGGCATCGGCAGCAGTGTCGCCATGCCAACCCCCGTTCCCGGGCCGGATACGAGGACGGGCGCTCCCGCCTCCGCCCGCCCGTCAATGACTTCATGGAACGCGCTTTCGGGAAGTTCCGGCATGGCGCGCGCCATCGCGGCAAAATCATTGACCACCAGCACCTCGGCCAACCCGAAATGCGCCGCGAGGTCGGGACCGCTGACGTCCCAGCCGGCGCGGTTGGTCAGCCGGACCCGGTTGTTGCGCACCGGCCCGGCCATGGCAAACAGCGCGCGCATCGGCCGCTCTTCGCTTTGAAGGTCTGAAAGATAGCTGTCCACGGCGGCGTCAAAGCCCTGGTAATCGTCGCCGCGCAGTTTCCGGACATGGTCGATCACGACCCGTCCATGGGCATCGTGATGACCGAGGGCGAAGCGCACATTGGTGCCGCCAACATCACCCACCAGCACCTTCTCTGTTGCAAATCCTGCGACCATCTCAGGGGTTCCGTCGGAAATGACCAAACAGGCTTGCGCCCTGCTCGGCGACCGTAACGCCGGGGCGCATCGCGTTGAACATTTCGCGGCCCAGCCCGTCATGGCTGGCATTCGGACGGAAGACGGCCGGGACACGGGCATCGAAGACTTCAGGCGCGATCTTCACCGTCAATTCTCCCCGGGCCGCGTCCAGCCGGATGATGTCACCGTCCTGAATGCGGGCGAGCGGGCCGCCCGCGGCGGCTTCGGGACCGACATGGATGGCGGCGGGCACTTTTCCGGACGCGCCGGACATCCGCCCGTCCGTCACCAGCGCCACCTTGAACCCTCGATCCTGCAGCACGCCGAGCGGCGGCGTCAGCTTGTGCAGTTCCGGCATGCCATTGGCCATCGGCCCCTGAAACCGGACGACAACAACAACGTCACGCTCCAGTTCGCCGGCCTTGAAGGCGCTCATCATGGCGTTCTGGCTGTCGAACACGCGGGCGGGCGCCTCAACCAGCTGATGCTCGGGCTTGACGGCCGAGACCTTGATGACGCCGCGGCCGAGCGGACCCGTCAGGAGACGCAGGCCGCCTTCCGGGCTGAACGGGCTCTGTGCTGAACGCAGGATGCTGGTATCACCGCTCTCGGCGGGCGAATCGCGCCAGGCCAGCTTTCCATCGTCGAGCCATGGTTCGCTGGCGTAATGGGAGAGGCCGCGCCCCATCAGCGTGCCGACATCCTCGTGCAGCAGGCCCGCGCCGAGCAGTTCCCGAATGATGAAGCCCATCCCGCCGGCCGCGTGGAAATGGTTCACGTCCGCTGCGCCGTTGGGATAGATGCGGGTCAGCGTCGGGATGATGGCCGACAATTGCGCAAAATCATCCCAGTTGAGGATGATCCCCGCAGCCTCTGCCATGGCGGGCAGGTGCAACGTGTGGTTGGTCGATCCACCCGTCGCCAGCAGGCCGACAATCGCGTTCACGAACGACTTCTCGTCAATCATGACACCTGCCGGCGTGTAGTTTTCCCCGGTGGCAACAAGGCTTGCGGCATGGATCGCGGCGGCCCGCGTCAGAGCATGGCGCAGCGGCGTGCCCGGATTGACGAAAGCGGTGCCCGGCAGGTGCAGACCCATGATCTCCATGAACATCTGGTTGGAGTTGGCCGTGCCGTAGAATGTGCAGGTGCCGGGGGAATGATAGCTCTCGGCCTCGGCCTGCAGCAGAGCCTCGCGGCCAACCTTGCCCTCGGCATAGAGTTGGCGGATGCGGGACTTTTCCGGATTGGGCAGGCCGGACGGCATCGGACCAGCGGGCACGAAAATGTGCGGCAGCCAGCCAAAGCGGAGCGCGGCGATCACCAGGCCCGGCACGATCTTGTCGCACACGCCAAGGTGCAGCACGGCGTCGAACGCGTCGTGGCTGAGGCCCACGGCGGCGGCCATGGCGATGACATCGCGCGAGAACAGCGACAACTCCATCCCGTCCTGCCCCTGTGTGACGCCGTCGCACATGGCCGGCACACCGCCCGCCACCTGCACCGTCGCGCCCGCCTCACGCGCCGCTTCGCGCAGGAGTTGCGGATAGGTCTCGAACGGCTGGTGGGCCGAGAGCATGTCGTTGTAAGCGGTGATGACGCCGATATTCGGCCAGCCGCCGCCCAGCAGCATCGCCTTGTCCAGCGCCGCGCAGGCCGCAGCGGCGTGGGCCAGATTGCCCTCCGACAGGCGCTTGCGGGCAAGATCGGTCGGACGCCGGGCGGTGATCATGTCGAGATAGGCGGCGCGGGTGTCGCGCGAGCGGTCAATAATGCGCCGGGTGACGGCCTCCAGCTCAGGGTGAAGCTGCGTCATTTCATTCCCTCCCACCAGGCCCGTCCGTCGCGATCGAGAAGCATGGCCGCAGACAATGGTCCCGGCTGCCCGGCGGCGTACGTGTCGAGCGGCATGTCGCAGTCGTGCCAGGCTTTCAGCAGACCGTCCACCCAAGCCCATGCCGCCTCAACCTCGTCGGCGCGCATGAACAGCGAGAGATTCCCGCGCACCACATCCATCAGAAGACGCTCATAGGCGTCCGGATAACGAACGGCGAAATTCTCGGCGTATGACAGGTTGAGCGGCAGGGATTTGAGGCGCAGCCCCCCCGGCCCCGGCTCCTTGACCTGCATGAACAGACGCATCCCCTCGTCCGGCTGCAGGCGGATGACGAGCCGGTTCTCGGTCGGATTATGGCTTCCGAAGATCGAATGCGGCACCGGCTTGAACTGGATCACGATGTCGGAGCGACGCTCCGGCATTCGCTTTCCCGTGCGCAGGTAGAAGGGCACCCCGGCCCAGCGCCAGTTGTCCACCTCGGCACGGATCGCGACGAACGTCTCGGTCTTGCTTTGCGCATCTCTGGCCGACAACTCGTCCAGATAGCCCTTGACCTGCTTGCCGTCGATCAGCCCCGCCGCATACTGGCCGCGCACGGTACGCCCGCGCGGATCGGTATCGGTGAACGGGCGCAGCGCGCGCAAGACCTTGATCTTTTCCGTGCGCACATCGGCCGCATCAAGCGAGTTGGGCGCCTCCATCGCGGTCAGGCAGAGCAGCTGGAGCAGGTGGTTTTGCACCATGTCCCGCAATGCGCCCGAACGGTCATAGTAATCGGCGCGGCTTTCCAGCCCGAGGCTTTCAGACACGGTGATCTGCACATGATCGACGGCGTTGCGCGACCAGATCGGCTCGAACAAGGCGTTGGCAAAGCGCAGGACGAGCAGGTTCTGGACCGTCTCCTTGCCCAGATAATGGTCGATCCGATAGATCGCGTCCTCCTGGAACACGCGGCCAACGCCTTCATTGATGGCCCGCGCACTCTCCAGATCGGTGCCGATCGGCTTCTCCAGCACGATACGCACGGTCTTGTCATTCAGCCCCGCCCGCCCGAGCGCCTCGCAAGTGGCGACATAGATCAGCGGCGTGGTCGCCATGTAGAAGATTGTCGGCCGACCATCGCGCACCAGCCGATCCTTCAGCCCGTCCCAGTCAGCGGTGGGGGAGGTTGCATCCATCGACACATAGTCGAGCATCTCGGCAAATGCGGTAAAGCGATCGGCGTCGAACGTCTTTCCGGAGGAGGCCTTGCAGGCGTCCAGCGCCATCGCGATGAAGCCATCGCGGTCAAGCTCGGTGCGGGCACTGCCGATGATGCGGCTGCCCGGCGGGATCTGGTCGTCCATGAAGCGGTGATAGAGCGCCGGAAGCAGCTTGCGCCGGGACAGGTCTCCCGTGCCACCGAAAATCACGATGTCGAACGTCTCGACGGGAACAAACCTTGCCGATGCCATGCGCTTTCGCTCTCCCCTGCTGTTCTCTCATGCCTTGCCCCGAACGACAGGCAAGGCAACCGGAATTTGCAACATCTCTTATAGGGCGAGTTTGACAACGCTGTCAAACTCGCCCGCGCTTTGGACATAGGTCGCAGGGAAAGGCGGCTCCCGGGCGGAGTGTGCAGGGTCTGCTGACCCACCGCCCGGCGCTTGCGCAAGGTAAGACTAAAGTCCGCGTTCTCTCCGGGCGCTTTCCGCGAGAAGCTTAACGTGCGGCAAAAAAGCCGTCGCAGAGACGTGAAAAGGGAGGATTTCATGACCGATCATGATCAATTTGAATCCGAAGCGCGTCGGCATCCGGAGTGGAAAGCATACTGGCGGTCAACGATTTCCCTGACCCTCGTCCTGCTGTCCATCTGGTTTGCCGTCTCGTTCGGCGCGGGCATCGTGTTCCGCGAAACACTCGACAAGCTGAGCCTTGGCGGCGCGCCGCTGGGTTTCTGGTTCGCGCAGCAAGGCTCGATCTACACCTTCGTGGTGCTGATCTTTGTCTACTGCTTCCGCATGAACGCGCTCGAGCGCAAATACAACATCAAGGGGTAGCGCCATGGACCAGCAAATGTGGACCTATCTCTGGGTCGGCTCGACCTTCGCGATATACATCGGCATCGCCATCTGGGCGCGGGCCGGTTCAACCAATGACTTTTATGTTGCCGGTCACGGGGTTCACCCGGTGATCAACGGCATGGCAACGGCGGCCGACTGGATGTCGGCGGCGTCCTTTCTGTCGATGGCGGGCCTGATCGCCACGCTCGGCTATGGCGGTTCGGTCTACCTGATGGGCTGGACGGGCGGCTATGTGCTCCTCGCGCTGCTGCTGGCACCATTCCTCCGCGAATTTGGCAAGTTCACCGTGCCGGACTTTGTCGGCGACCGTTATTACTCCGACGTTGCCCGCCTCGTCGCGGTGGTGTGCGCCCTGTTTGTGTCCTTCACTTACATCGCAGGACAGATGTCTGGCGTCGGCATTGCGTTCTCGCGCTTCCTGGGCGTGGATTTCAACACCGGCATCTTCATCGGCATGGCGATCGTGTTCATCTACGCCGTTCTCGGCGGGATGAAGGGCGTGACCTACACGCAGGTGGCGCAATATTGCGTGCTGATCTTCGCTTATACGGTTCCGGCGATCTTCATCTCGCTGATGCTGACCGGCAACCCGATCCCGCAACTCGGCTTTATCGGCAACATCAAGGGCGAAGACATCTCGATGCTGGGCAAGCTGAACGAGACAGTCACCGCGCTCGGTTTTGCCGAATACACCAGCACCAGCAAGTCGGTGTTTGATGTGTTCTGCATCACCGCCGCGCTGATGTTCGGCACAGCCGGCCTGCCGCATGTCATCGTGCGCTTCTTCACCGTTCCGCGGGCGTCGGATGCGCGTATGTCGGCCGGATGGGCGCTGGTCTTCATCTCCCTCCTCTACACTGTCGCACCGGCGGTTGGGGCCTTCTCTCGCCTGAACGTCATCAGCACCGTCAACGAAACGGTGTATGTCGCACAGGGCGAGGACTACGCCGCACGCGCGGCTGAACTGGAAGCGCAGGGCCTGACGCCCAGCCCGGCCTGGTTCAATCGCTGGGAGATCACCAAGCTGGTGGCGTTCAACGATGCCAATGGCGACGGCTTGATGCAGATCCGCGGCGCGAATGCCACGGACGGCATTGCCAACGAAGTCACCATCAACAACGACATCGCCGTGCTCGCCAGCCCGGAAATCGCACAGCTTCCGGCCTGGGTGATCGGTCTCGTGGTTGCGGGCGGCCTTGCTGCGGCGCTCTCGACGGCGGCCGGCCTGCTGATGGTCATCGCCTCGGCGATCAGCCACGACCTGTGTCGCAGAACCTTCTTCAAGGGCATGAATGACGTGACCGAATTGCGCATCGCCCGTGTGGCGGCGGCGGGCGCGGTCGTGGCGGCGGGCTTCATGGGCATCTACTCTGCCAAGCTGGCCTTCGTGGCACAGGTGGTGGCGTTTGCCTTCGGTCTCGCGGCGGCCTCGCTCTTCCCGGTCATCTTCCTCGGCATCTTCTGGAAGCGGATGAACCGTGAGGGCGCGATCGCAGCCATGCTGACCGGCCTCATCCCGACCTTCATCTACATCTGGCACTTCAAGCTGGGTGCAGGCAAGGCGGCGACGGCGAGCGACTGGTTCCTCGGCGTGTCTCCTGAGGGCATCGGCTTTGTCTTCATGGTGCTGGCCATGGTGGTTGGCGTCGCGGTCTCACTTGCGACCAAGGCCCCGCCGCAGGACATCCAGGACCTTGTCGAGGATATCCGCGTCCCCGGCACACGCCAGTCGCACGGCATTGCCGACACCGGAATGGCTCCCGCTGAGTGACCTCAATGAACTGACCCGATGATTGAGGGCCGGAGCGAGACCATCGCGCCGGCCCTCTTTCGTTTCGTCTTGACCGGCAACTTCCCGCTGGCCTTTTGCCGGGCCGTCTTTCACACTCCCGGTGCATGAACATGCCAATGGCCATCTGGATCACGCTGACGGCGACCGCCCTCTACATGGGCGCGCTGTTCCTGATGGCGTGGCATGGTGATCGGCGCGCCGAAGCCGAGCCGGAACGTCCCCGCCACCCGGCCATCTATGCCCTCGCCATCGGCGTTTATTGCACCTCATGGACATATTACGGCGCCGTCGGCAGCGCGCACCGCACCGGCTGGGACTATCTGCCCATCTATCTCGGCCCGGCGCTGGTGTTTCTGTTGATGCCCGCCCTGATCCGGCGCATTGGCGACCTTGTGAAGCGCGAGAGCATCACATCCATCGCCGACTTCCTCTCGGCCCGGTATGGCCGTTCCCGCAGCCTCGGCGCGCTGACGACCTTTGCCGCGCTTATCGGCGCGCTCCCCTACATTGCGCTGCAACTGAAATCGGTCGGCATGAGCTTCGAGGCGCTGACACTGTCGGCTGGCGCGCCCGGACAGGGCCAGCCCGGCAACGAGACGGTGCTGCTCACAACCGCAGCGCTGGCCGCTTTCGCCATCCTTTTCGGCACCCGCCATGCAGACGCGACGCGGCGGAATGAAGGGCTGATGCGGGTTCTCGCCTTCGAGGCCGTGTTCAAGATCGCCGCGCTTCTGGCCGTCGCCATCCTGTCGCTGTGGATGCTGTCGGCCCAGTCTGCCGATGTTGCCCTCTCTGCCGACGTCGCACGGGCCGCCGAGCGCTTTCGGCCGGCCGCGGCGCCCTCGGTCGATTTCATCACGCTGACCCTCCTGTCCATGCTGGCCATCATCGCCCTGCCAAGGCAGTTCCACGTGACCTTCATCGAGCGGCGCGGGCCGGGCGAGATCAAATGGGCGCGGTGGCTGTTTCCTGCCTACATGCTGGCAACGAGCGCCGTCGTCATCCCGATCACGTTGGCGGGGAATGTTGTCCTCGGCGAAAGCGCGAGCGCCGACCTTTACGTGCTCGCCCTGCCGCAATCGCAGGGGCTGGACCTTCTGGCGCTGTTTGTCTTCCTTGGCGGCTTTTCGGCAGCGACCGGCATGGTGATCGTCTCCGCGATCGCGGTTTCGACCATGGTGACAAACGACCTTCTGGTTCCGGCGCTTATGCGGACCGGACGGCTGACCCGGTATGGGGGCGCTGTGGGGCCGGTGCTGATCACGCTGCGGCGGACGGTGATCGTCATCATCATGTTCCTCTCCTGGCTGTATTTCCGGCTGGCGCGCGATGGCGCGGGGCTGGCGGAAATCGGCCAGCTCTCCTTTGCGGCAGCCGCGCAGATGGCTCCGGCGCTGATCGCGGCCGTTTTCTGGCGCGGAGCACATCGCAACGGCGCTGTGGCGGGGCTTCTCGTCGGCATGGCGATCTGGCTCTACACGCTGTTCCTGCCCGCGCTTCTTGGCATCGACACGATGCGTTCGGCGGGCCTTTCGGGCATTGCAGACCCCTATGACCTGCTCGGTCTCGGGCTTGGCCTGTCGCCGCTCACCCAGGGCGTGATCCTCAGCCTTGGGGCCAACGCCTTGCTGCTGCTGATGGTTTCGGCACTCTCGGCGACGCGGCTGCGCGACCGTGTGCAGTCTGTGGTGTTCACGGGCGGGGAGGCGCGCGGCGCGCTGGCGTCTGGCGGT
>JBGSUF010000120.1:0-5787 GCA_041736285.1 Hyphomonadaceae bacterium
GCTGGCGGCCATTGTGGGCTCGGCGGGGCTGCGCTCGACGCTGGCGGCCCTCAGCGTCGGCAATGACGTTGCGCTGGCGAACAAGGAAAGTGTCGTGTGCGCGGGCGAGGTGATGCTGGCCGAGGCGAAGCGGACGGGCGCACGAATCATTCCGGTGGACAGCGAGCACAACGCGATCTTCCAGGTTCTGGCCACCGGTCGGCGTCCGGAAAGCCTGATCATCACGGCGTCCGGCGGGCCGTTCCGTTCGGCGACGCTGGACGAGATGCGGAGCGCAACCCCGGCGCAGGCGGCGGCGCACCCGAACTGGTCGATGGGGATCAAGAATTCCATCGATAGCGCCACCCTGATGAACAAGGCGCTGGAACTGATCGAGGCCAGCTATCTGTTTGCCATGCCGGAGGACCGGATTGAGGTGCTGGTGCATCCGCAGTCGATCATTCACGGCATGGTGCGCTACCCTGACGGGTCGGTGCTGGCGCAGCTTGGAACGGCGGACATGCGCACGCCGATTGCGCATGCATTGTCTTGGCCCGATGGCATTCGCACCGAGGTGAAACGCCTCGATTTTGCCGCCCTCGCACGCCTCGACTTCGAGCCTGTCGACGCGGATCGTTTCGGGGCTATCGCGCTGGCAAGGCAGGCGGCGCGGCATGGTTGCCTCGCGTCGACGGTATTAAATTGCGCTAATGAAGTGGCGGTTGCTGCTTTTGTTGCGGGAAAATGCGGTTTTCTGGACATAACGTGGACTGTCGAAGAGACGCTGAAGCGTTTCTTTGATGGGCGGTTCGGCGACAATCACAACGACGCGGCCTCGCTCGACTGCGTGCTGTCTCTGGACCATGCAACCCGGAACGTGGCAGAGAAACTGCTTGGCGCGCGGGTTGCGGGCTGAAACCGGGCTGCACGGATGGCGGCGGATATGCATCGCTGGCCAGAGACGACTTGAGGAGCAGGACTTCATGGAACTCATTCCCCAACTCCTCATTTTTCTGGTTCTCCTGAGCATCGTGGTCGGCGTGCACGAATTCGGACACTATCTGGCCGGGCGCAGTTTCGGCGCAGCTGCGGAGAGCTTTTCCATCGGTTTTGGAAAGTCGCTGGTGGAGCGAACCGACCGCCGGGGGACGCGTTGGCGGATCAATGCGATCCCGCTCGGCGGCTTCGTCAAGTTCACCGGTGAACAGCAATTGCCGGGCGACGGGCTTGAGGCCGACGAAAGCGCCCGTGACGCCGAGGGCCGGATGCGTCCCGTCGGCAAGCCGTTCAGCGCTTTGACGCCGCTGCAGCGCATCGTCGTGGCGCTGGCGGGGCCGTTCGCCAATTTCGTGCTGGCGAGCGTGTGCTTTGCTGTGATTTTCGGTGCTCTCGGCCAGCCGCTGACGTCGGTGCGGGTGAAGAACGTCATTCCGGGCGGCGCCGCCGAAGCTGCAGGCTTTGTTCAGGGTGACTTGTTCATCTCGGTCGACGGGGAGGCGATCGAGAATTTTAATGACGTGCTGATCCCTGTCTCCCTGTCGAGTGGCAAGTCGCTGACCTTCGTGGTCGAACGCGATGGCATCATGATGGATATCCCCGTCGTGCCGGAGCGTCAGGACGTCGAGAACCAGCTCGGCCAGTCGGCGAAGATGGGCCGTATCGGGGTCGAGTTTGTGTCGCCGCCCGAACGGGTCGAGATGCGGCGCTATTCCCCGCTGGAAGCGCTGCCGGCCGGCATTGTCGAGACCGGATCGACGATTGCGATGTCATCGGAAATGCTGCTGCGCCTGTTCACGGGACGCGAACCGATCAGCAATCTCAAGGGGCCGGTTGGCATTGCCGATACGACGCGCCGCGCCATCGACGTCAACATGGATGTGACCGAAGCGCCGCTGAGCCTTCGTCTTCAGGGGGCTTTCTGGACACTTGTTCAGCTGACAGCGCTGATTTCCGTCGGTATTGGGCTTGTGAACCTGCTTCCCTTGCCTGTCCTCGATGGCGGGCATGTGGTGTTCAATCTGTGGGAAATGCTGTCGGGCAAGGCTGTGCCTCAGAAGGTGCAGGATATGAGCTTGACCATCGGGCTGTTCATGCTGTTCGGTGTCGCGATTATCGTGACATGGCATGACGTCGTGGGAACGGGCGTGTTGAAGGCGGTCGGCGCGCAATAGAGTTTGGAGAGGGTGATGGCCACGAAAACGTTCAGCTCGGCATTCGCGGGAATGCTTGCAGCTTCCCTGTCCACAACGGCGCTTGTTACGGTGGCGAGTCTCGCAGCCGTGAGCACGGCCAGTGCTCAGGAAGACCCGTTCGGCGGCACAATCCGCTCGATCGTGGTCGAGGGAAACCAGCGCTACGAGGCACGCACTGTGCTGAGCTACCTGCTTGTCGAGCCGGGCGACCGCTTCGACCAGGAACGCATTGACCTGTCGCTGAAAGCCCTGTTTGCGACGACATTGTTCGCCGATGTCGCCATCGACCGCCGGGGCAACGACCTTGTCATCAAGGTTGTCGAGAATCCGGTGATCAACCGCGTCCTGTTCGAGGGCAACAGCGCCATCGACGACGACAAGATACGCGAAGAGATTCAGGCCGCGCCGCGCGGTGTCTTCACCGCCGCCCGCGTTCAGGCTGACGTGCAGCGCATCCTTGAGCTTTACCGTCAGCAGGGCCGCTTCGCCGCGACCGTGACCCCACAATACAAGCCGCTTGAGCAAAATCGCGTCGACCTGATCTTCGAAATCACCGAAGGCCCGACGACAGGCGTGCGCTCCATCAACTTCATCGGCAACGAAGCCTATTCCGACAGCCGCCTGCGAACAGAGGTGGTGACGCGGCAGTCGCGCTGGTGGCGATTCTTCAGCTCGAACGACAACTACGACCCTGACCGCCTTGATTTTGACCGGGAATTGCTGCGTCAATTCTATCAGAACAACGGCTATTACAATTTCTCGGTGACGTCGGCCGTCGCGGATCTGACGCCGGATCAGGAAGACTTCTACATCACCTTCACCATTGATGAGGGTGAGCAGTACACGTTCGGCGATGTGTCGGTGGAAACCGAGCTTGAAAAGCTGGACCCGAAATTTCTGCGTTTCGCTGTGGGTATCGAGGAGGGCGACCTGTTCCGGGCCGACGACGTCGAGGAATCCATCGACGCGCTCACCTATGCGGCCGGCATTGCGGGCTTTGCCTTTGTCGACGTCCAGCCGCGCCTTGTGCCGAACGAAGAAGACAACACGGTTGACGCGACATTCGTGGTCAATGAAGGCCCGCGCGTTTATGTCGAGCGCGTCAACATCACCGGCAACACCGCGACGCTGGACAACGTGGTGCGCCGCGAGATGAGGATTTCGGAAGGCGATGCCTTCAACCGCGTCCTGCTGGACCGCTCACGCAACCGGGTCCGGGCGCTCGGCTTCTTCGAGGACGTCGAGATCACCGAGCGGCCAGGCTCGGCGCCGGACAAATCCATCGTCGACGTCAGGGTGAAGGAGCAGCCGACCGGCGAGCTTGCCTTTGCGGCCGGCTTCTCATCGGTTGACTCGTTCCTCATCGATACCAGCGTCACGCAGCGTAACCTGCGCGGCCGGGGGCAGTCTCTGTCAGCGCGCGTCTCGGCGTCCTCGCGCCAGCAGGTCGTCGACCTGCGCTTTACAGAGCCGCGCTTTCTGGGACGAAACCTTGCGGCGGGCTTTGACGTCTTCCTGACCAATTCCGACTTTCTCGACATTTCCAACTTCGAGACCAAGACGGCGGGCGCCGGTGTACGCTTCGGCTTCCCACTGACCGAATCCACTTCGATGCAGCTGCGCTACACGCTGCGTCAGGATGAGATCAACGTGCGGGATGTGCCCGTGGCGTTCGCGGCCGACGGCACTTTCCTGTCCAATCCGGTGCAGATTGCCGGTGCCGACACGCCCGACGACGATACCGACGACCAGTTCTTCAACGTCCCGCTCATTCCGGGCACGGATGTGCTGCCGGACGGCGCTGTGGTCGCGGATGTGTGCGATTCCAACGTGCCGATCGACGCGCAGCTTTTCTACAGCATCTCATCCAGCCTGTGCTTTGAAGAGCGTCAGGAACTGTCCTCCGCGCTGGGATACTCCTTCCAGTGGGACCGTCGAAACGATCCCTTCGAGCCGACGCGCGGTTTCGATTTCTCGCTCTCGCAGGATCTCGCCGGTATTGGCGGGGATGTGCGCTATGTTCGCACGGAGGCGACCGGCGCGGCGTATCGCGGCCTGTTCAAGGGCGTGCGGGCTAGCTGGCGGCTGTCGGCGGGTTATATCTTCCCGTTCGGCGACAATGAAAGCCTTCGCATCAACAACCGCTTCTTCCGTGGCGGCAACAGCTTCCGCGGCTTCGACGTCGCGGGGCTGGGGCCGCGCCAGGTCATCCGCTTCGTCGATGATAACGGCGTGGAAACCGGAGAAGTGCAGCGTCGCAACGCGCTCGGCGGCCAGATCTATTACCAGTCGACGATGGAACTCACTGTCCCCAACTTCCTGCCGGAAGAATATGGTGTCGACACGTCGCTGTTCATTGACGCTGGTTCACTGGGTTCACTGAGCGACTCCGACCTCCAGCTGAATGTCGCGGGTGACACTTTGATCTCCGGCCGGTATCAGCGGGGAGATGGTTCGGTCGGGGAGGGCTTCCTGACCATCGAGGATGAATTGTCGTTGAGGGCTTCGGCGGGGCTTAGCGTTTTCTGGGATTCACCGTTCGGACGTATCCGGTTCGATTTCGCCCAGATTCTTCGGAAGGAGGATTACGACAGGACCGAAACGTTCCGGTTCTCCACTTCGACGTCCTTCTAGTCTGTCCAAACCATGAAAGGTCCGAAAACATGTTCGGCAAACTCATTTCCACTCGGCTCAAGCCGATCCTGATCGCGATGACCCTCGCCGTCGTCCCGGCACAAGTCATCTACGCTCCTGTTGCCACCGCGCAGGGTGTCAACGTCGTCGTCTTCGACCAGGAACGCGTGATGCGCGAAAGCCGGGCCGGTCAGGACATCGTCAACAAACTCAGGGCCATGGGTCAGACCACCGAAAGCCAGCTCAAGCCGGAGAGCGACTCGCTCGAAGGTCGCCGGTCTTCGCTGGATACCCGGGCGCAGGGCATGAGCGAAGAAGCGATCATGGGAAACCCATCGCTGCGCGGTGAAATCGAAGCCTATGCGCGCGACGCCGGCACCTATGCTCAGAAAGTCCGCAAGATCGGTCAGGAACTGCAGCTCACCGAGCGTGCGGCCTGGACGGAGTTCTTCAAGGCGCTGGAGCCGGTGCTTCAGGAAGTTGCCAACGAACGCGGCGCGCAGCTGATGCTCGAACGCTCCAATGCGATCATCGTGTCGCCGAACCTCGACGTCACCGCGCTGGTGATCCAGAAGCTCGACGCGCGCGCGCCGACGATCAACGTCGTGCGGCAGACCGTTCCGGCACAATAAGCACAAACGGCCATGGACAGGGCGTCTCGCTGCGGCAGAGACGCCCTGATATTTGTCGTGTAGGTTTCTCTCGATGGTGGGGCGGGCATGTCCCGCCCCGTTTTCATTGAGCCGTGTGATAAGCGGCCTGTCTTGCGGAGGCCCAAAATGGCGATTGATCGCCGCTTCTACAACTGGCGGGACAACGTGACCCTCGCGGCCATGGCCGAAACGTTTGAGATCAGCTTGCCGGAGGGCGCTCCGGGTGAGCTGAAGCTGGAAGGGCTTGCGCCCGCGCAGCGCGCCGGCGTCGGCGATCTCTGCTTCCTCGAAAAGGTCAGGCCCGGCGCTGGCGCCGCGATGCCCGCGCC
>JBGSUF010000142.1:0-1656 GCA_041736285.1 Hyphomonadaceae bacterium
GCCGCTGATCGAGGTTGCAGCATCGCGCGATCTTGCAGCGCTGGCGGCAGGCCTTCGCCGTGACGGCGGGTTTGTCGACCTGGAGGATGGCGGCTTCATCGCGCGCCGGACGCTCTCGGTTCGCGTGGCGGTGCCGGACGGGTTGCGGGCGGAGCTATCGGTCAATGGCCGGGTGATCGGCCAGGACAGGATCGGCCAGCGCACGCAGACGGAGGCGCTTGGAATTTCAGAATACATCGCTGTGCCACTTGAGGCAGGCGAGAACCGGCTGGTGCTGACCGGCCGCGACAGTTTCGGCAATGTCCGCATGACGCGGGAGATCACACTGACGGCGCCCGGTGACCCGGCCCGTCTGTCCGTGATCGCGCCAGAAGGCGCCGTTGCCGACACCGCCCGACCCGTGCCGCTCTGGATCGAGGTCACCGATTCGGCGGGCCGTCCGGTTGCGGCGGCAACGGAGGTGACACTGATGGCTGATGGTGGGCGTTTTGACGTGCGCGACAGCGGCGAGGGGCGGCCAGGCCTGCAGGCCATGGTGGAGGGTGGCCGGATGCGGGTCGATTACTACCCTTCCGGCATGGTCGGACGGCAGACGCTGCGCGTCATCAGCATGTATGGCGAGGAGGCGGCGGAAATCGTCTTCCGGGCGAATGTCGACGGCGCGCCGATTGCCGTGGGCGTCATTGAGGGTGCGCTGCGCCTGAGCGATGGCGGCGACGGAGTCGGCCCGGTGATGGCCGCGGATGCATTCTCGATCTTCGAGGACACCGAGGACGGCTTTCGCGGCGCGGCCTTCGTGCAGGGACCGGTGGGCGGCGGGACGGTGCTGACGGCGCGGATCGATACAGACGCCGCCGATGAAGACCTGCTGTTTCGAGATGTTGAGCCTGACAGTTTCTACCCGGTCTATGGCGACACGTCGCAGCGCGGCTTTGACGCGCAGTCGCGCGGGAAGGTGTTCGTCCGGCTGGAAAACGGGGCCGCTTTTGCGATGTTCGGCGATGTCGTTCATGCCCCGCGTGACCGGGCTTTCCAGCTTGGCAGCTATCAGCGCGCACTGGAGGGCGGGACGGCGCATTTCGAGACCGGACGGCTGTCGGTGGATGTGCATTACGGGCGCACGGATACAGGCCAGCGGGTGATCGAACTGCCCTCACGGGGGCTTTCAGGGCCGTATGAGATCGGCTTTGATGAGGTTGTGCGCAATTCCGAGCGGGTCGAGATCATCACCCGCGACCGCAACCAGCCGGACCTTGTGATCCGGACCGAGCGGCTGCGGCGGTTTGATGATTACACGCTCGATTATTTCGGCCGGACGCTGATCCTGTCGCGGCCCTTGTCGCTGCGGGATGAGGACTTCAACCCGCTGTCGATCCGCGTCACGCTGGAAACCCGCAACGGCGCCGGAGAAGAATATGACGTGTTTGGCGGTGAAGCCGCCTTTGACCTGACCGACTGGCTGCGCGTTGGCGCGCGCACGCTGACCAGCGATGCACCGGCCGAACATGCCGACCGCCGACGTGTCAGCGCCGCTTATCTGGCGGCAGACTTTGCCGGAGCGGCCCGCATCGAGGTTGAACTGGCCGAGGCCGAAGGCGTCTCCGGCGAGGACGGCGAAGCGTGGCGGCTGTCGTATGCGGCGCGGGCTGAGGGCGG
>JBGSUF010000154.1:0-2786 GCA_041736285.1 Hyphomonadaceae bacterium
CAATACACCGCCCGCGCCGATCAGGCGGCTGGCCTCGCGGATCGCTTCGGTGCCGCCCTTGCGCTTGTCGCGCTTGCGCTTGTTGGCGGCCGAACCGCGCACCGACTTCAGGCCGAGCCAGGACAGCGTCCGGTTGATGAAGGCCCCGTCCGGCGACAGCGAAACCAGCATGGCGACACCGGCCGGGCGCTTGTGATCCCAATGGCGGATATAGCGGGTCCAGATCACCGGCAGGAGTAGGATGCGCGAATGCCAGTTGGCGACGATCAGCCCGCCGGGCCGTGCCCATGTCTCGCGCATCACGTCCATGCCCTCGACATTCCAGCGCACCGTGCGGCTGGTCAGGACCATCCAGACCCAGACGATGACGGCAAAGCCGGCCTGAACGGGAGAAGAGCGGAGCAAGGATTTCATGACTGCGGGCGCTTAGCGGAAGAACTCGCACGACCCTAGTGCCGCGCAGCAGTTTACGCCACCCCGCCCAGCGGCTATTGCCCGTCTCATCATGGCCAAGCGCAAGAAGAAAAAACGCCCGGTGCGGCATCTGGACCTCACGGTGGCGGCGGACCGCAAGGCGGCGTGGCGCGACCTGACATGGGGCGATCACGGCTTCCTGCGGGCGAGGTTTCGCAACCTGCATGCAATCTCCCCGGAGATGTGGCGGTCAAACCAGCCGGGGCCGCGCCAGATCGCCTCCCATGCCCGCGAGCGGGGGATCAGGACGATCATCAATCTGCGCGGGGAAAGCCCCAAGGGCTATTACCTGCTGGAACGGGAGGCCGCCGCAGCGCAGGGGATCAGTCTGGTCGATTTCCAGGTGTTTTCACGCGATACCCCGTCAAAGGAGACGATCCTTGCGGCGAAACGGCTGTTTGCGGACATCGAATATCCGGCGCTGATGCACTGCAAGTCCGGCGCTGACCGGGCGGGCCTGATGGCGGTGCTGTATGCGCACTTCCGGCTCGGCCAGCCGATCGCGCAGGCTGTGGAACAATTGTCGCTGAAGTATCTGCATGTCCGGCAGGGCAAGACGGGAATACTGGACGCGGTGTTTGCCGCTTACATCGCGTTTGACGCAAGGATGCCGACCTCGTTTGAGGACTGGGTGTGTGACCACTATGACCCGGCGGCGCTGAAGGCTGGCTTCCTGGCAAGCCGGGCCGGGAAGATCAATCTCGACGAGGTGATCGGGCGCGAGTGAGACCGCGTTCAGATGCAAGTCAATTTCGGCTGGCATCGGCGGCGAAATCGTGGAAGTGTGATGCGGCGTACATTCATTAAGGGGAGACGCACCACATGAAAAATCTCGCAATTCTCGGCGTTTCGCTTTTCGCTCTTGCTGCCTGCGGCGGCGGTGGCGGCGGCGGTGCGAAAGCCGAACTCGTCAAAGCCTGCGTCAATGATGGCCAGAATCAGACCGAATGCACCTGCATGGTCGACGCGATGGCCGACATGATGGGCGAAGGCGACCTCAACAAGCTGGTCGAATACGCCAAGACCGAAGATGAAGCGGCCGCTCAGGAACTCATCATGAGCAAAGTCATGGCTGACCCGGACAAGGCAATGAAGTTCGGCACCGCAATGTCGACCTGCTCGGCTTCGTAAGCCATCAGGCCAGACGACCGAATTGAAGCAAGGGGCGGCTCGAAAGGGTCGCCCCTTTTTCGTTTCGTGCCCCTGTTTCTTTGCAAGAAGTGCCAGTTTCTTTGCAAGAAGTGACAGTCCCAATGGGGACAAAGCTCCGCGTTGTCCGGATTAAGCGGGGCGGAACGAGAGAAGACCCTTCGCTTGAAATTTTACTGGAGGTTGTCGAATTGGCATCCTTCATGACAAATCCGGTGCGGCGAGAAAAGCGTTTCGCACTTCAGGGGAGTTGGACTAGTGTCTGACCGTCGCCCCACAGGGGTGTTGAATGGGAGGGGATGACCCCATGAAAGTCTTTATCATCAACAGTTTCCGGTCGATGATCTACATCGCCTATCTCGCGCTGATCGCCTATGGCGTGCTGTTCGGGTGGGTCAACCGCGAAGTTCTCAACGTCGAATTCGGCCTGTCTGAAGCCGTGGCGCAGCCGCTTTCGATCGTCATCGGCCTCGTCGCTGGCTGGATCGTCGCCAGCCTCGTCTGCGGCCTGATCGTGACGCTTCTCGACATCCGCGACGACATCAATGACCGCCTGCCGGACGCGCGCGACGACGCCTGACCGCCTTTGAATCACTCGCCGGATCGGCCCGCTCGTCCTCATGGATGGGCGGGCCTTTTCACGACGGATGCGTCCGATGCGGCGCTGGGCGTTGCGCTTTGCCGCGCAGCAGGTCATTTAGCGCAGATGGATGATGCAACACAAAATGCCGAGGCCGTCGGCGCCGACCTCCTCGCCCGCCTGATCGAGACGTGTCTGAAAACGGGTGCGAGCGGCGCCGATGCGCGGCTCGTGCGCGGCGAGGGTGTCGGGGTGTCGGTGCGCGGCGGGGTGCTCGAATCGGTGGAGCGCGAAGAGGGCGAGGGCGTGTCGCTGCGATGTTTCTACGGCTTGCGACATGCGCATGTTTCCGGGCAGGACCTTTCCGCCGACGGGCTGAACGCGCTGGCCGAGCGCTGCACGGCCATGGCGAAGGCCGCGCCGGAGGACAAATGGGCCGGGCTGGTCACGCCGGACGAACTGGCGAGGGACATGCCGGCGCTCGATCTGACCGGCGACGCGGATGTTCCGGTCGAAACACTGGAGACCGAGGCGCTGGAGGCTGAAGCGGCCGCGCTGGCGGTCGAGGGCGTGGCGCAGGTGG
>JBGSUF010000093.1:0-2229 GCA_041736285.1 Hyphomonadaceae bacterium
GGCCTGCGCCAAGTGTGCGCGCCGCCTCCATCGTGCAGACCGATTGCGTGGTGAAAGCCGCGCGGGCAGCGAGATAGACATAAGGGTAGAGCGCCAGCGAGAGCACGAGGGCGACGCCCGGCAGGCTCGCGATTTCGGGGAACCAGTAGTCGCGCGCGCCAAGGCCGGTGGCATCTCGCAGGGCGACCTGAACAGGACCGGCAACGCCGAGAAGATCCTTGTAGGCGTAGGCCATGACATAGCCGGGGGCCGCGAGTGGCAGGATGAGCAGCCATTCCAGCGTCGCCCGGCCGGGAAAGCGGTAAAGCGTCACCAGCCAGGCGGCGGGGACGGCAAGGGCGAGCAACAGCCCGGCCGACATCGCCAGAAGGGCGAAGGTGCGCAGAGTGTCGCCGACCAGCCGCGTCGAGGCAACGTGCTGCCATGCCGGGCCGCCGCCATCGACGAGCCCGGCGATCAGGACAATCAGCATCGGCGCGCCGAGCAGCACGATGACGAGTGCGGGGAGGAGTCCGCGCGGCATTCGCCTGCGCAGGTACAGGCGTTCGGATGCCGGGAGGATTCCGGGCTGGCGCCGGTCCTGGGTCAGTTCCATCCGGCGCGATCGAAGATGATGCGGGCGGTGGCCTGATTCTGACCCAGTTTGGAGAGGTCGAGCCTGCGCACATCAGCGCCCGCAAACGGCTGCAGGCCCGCCATTCCCGGCACGGCCGGATCAATGGGGAGTTCGCCGGTCTCGACAATCAGCATGGCCTGTCCGTCGGCGCTGGCGAGGAAGTCCAGCAGGGCGACGGCATTTTCGCGGTTCGGAGCAGACGCTGTGAGGGCTGCGCCGGTGATGTTGCGGTGAACGCCGTCCCCGCCGGGGCTGCCATCTGGCAGGATCACCATGGTTGCGTCGGCAGCCGCCCTGTCAGCATCGGCGGGGGAGTTCGACAGGCGCAGCCAGTAATAATGATTGACGATGGCGATGGAACATTCGCCCGCTGCGACGGCGCGAATCTGGTCGGTGTCGCCGCCCTGCGGGGCGCGGGCCATGTTGGCGACGACGCCCTCGGCCCAGCTCTGCGCTTCTGCTTCTCCCCAGCGGTCGATCAGGTCGGCCAGAAGGGAAAGGTTGTAGATGTTGGTGCTTGAGCGCACGCAGATCTCCCCCTTGTAGCGGGGATCGGCCAGATCGCGGTAATTGGCAATCTCTCCCGGCGCAATGCGGGCCGGGTCGATCACGATGACGCGCAGACGCTGCGACAGGCCGATCCAGCTGTCGTCAGACGCGCGCAGGTCTGCGGGAATCCTGGCCAGCAGCGCCGCATCGGTGATGGGGGAGAGGAGGCCGGCCTCGTCAAACAGCCAGAGCGTGCCGGCATCCGCAGCAATGACGAGGTCGGCGGGGCTGGCTTTCCCTTCCTGCTTCATGGTCTCCAGCAACTGGGAGGCGTCGCCCTGACGGACGCGGACCTTGATGCCCGTCTTCGCCTCGAAGGCATCGAACATGGCGCGGTCTGAATCATAGTGGCGAGCGGAATAGATGTTGACTTCGCCAGCGCTGACCGGCGGAGCGCCGGCGCCGACTTCAGCCCTTTCACCGGAACACGCCGCGAGCAGCACAGCCATGGCGGCACCAAACAGCGCGGGGATGACGCGGGCGGCCGGACGGCTGTTTTCTTGAGCAATGTTTGCCATGGAGGTGTTCCTAAATCTGATCATGGCCTTCTTCACACGTTTGCGAATGAATCGCAACTGGTCATGATTGTCGCAGACCGGGCGCTGGAATTCATGATTTGCGGGCATTTGATTACTTCACAAACTCAAAAGTTAATGGTATTCACCAAGGCGCTTGCCAGCTGTCGTTGTGGGGACGCATGCGACACATCTTCTGCCCGTAGATGGCAAGCGGGGGATGTCACTGCCCATGACATCCCCCCAAGGGGCGGAATACACTGATTTTCTGAACCGTTTTTGGCCGCACATCTTTCGTGCAAGGCGTCATCGCGTCTGGCGACCTGATGTCCCGGCATGGCGTTTTTTGGCCGCGACTGTATGAGGTGGACCCCTCGGGCGACAGGCGGCGCATGGACAAGGGCATATGGAATTGACGGGACGTGGACGCAGGCCGCGTGTGCTGGTGCGCGGGGGCGGGATTATCGGTCTGGCGGCGGCATGGCGGCTGCACATGCTGGGCGTTGACGTGACGCTCCACGATACGGGCGAGGCCGGGCGCGGGGCGAG
>JBGSUF010000172.1:0-2693 GCA_041736285.1 Hyphomonadaceae bacterium
AGCGGCGGTGCCTCCGCTTGCGGCGGCGCGTCATCGCGCAGCAGCGACCAGACGCCGAAACCTGCAACCGCCATGCCTGCCAGCAGCAGGAAGAGTGAAACCAGTCGTATCATGTCCGTCCCCTTTTTCCTGTCCCTTCCCCGCCGGAACCGGGTAACTCTATCAGCCCCGACCGGTCCCGCAAAGTCGATGCGTCACTCCAGCCCGGCCCCGCCATGCGCGCGCACCGCCTCGTGGAAGGCAATCGCCGCCGCTGCCGAGACATTCAGGCTTTCCATTTGCTTGTGAATGGGGATGCGCGCCAGTTGCGTGCAGGCTTCGCCGACCTTTTCGCGCAGCCCCGCCCCCTCAGCGCCCATCACGATGCACACCGGCCGTTCATCCATCGCCTGCTCGATCGTCAGCTTTGCCTCACCGGCCAGCCCGACCACATTCCATCCCGCATCCGCGAGCTTCTCCAGAGCGCGTGCGATGTTCACCACCCGCGCCTCCGGCACACGCTCGATCGCCCCGGCAGCCGCCTTGGCCACCACGCCCGTGACAGGCGGGCAGTGCCGCGTCTGCAAGATGATTCCGCCGACACCAAACGCCGCCGCAGAGCGCCAGATCGCGCCCAGATTCTGCGGGTCAGACACCTGATCCAGCACAACCAGACGCCGGGGCGCAGCATGGATCAGGTCCTCGATGGCCCAAGGCTCCAGCGCCTCGGTCTGCAGCGCCAGCCCCTGATGCACCGCGCCCGGCGGCAGCATCGAATCGATGGCGCGCGCCTCGGCCCGCTCGATCTTCAGCTCGCCCAGCGGCACGGTGAGCCGCTCGGCGGCATTCTCTGTCGCAATGATGCGCCGGTTGGCCCGGTCAGGATTGGCAAGCGCCGCCTCGACGGCGTGATGACCCCAAAGCCATGTTGGACCGTCCAGAACAAATGGCGGTGGCCCTTTCTTCTGGCGGTCGGAACTTCGTGCGAAAGGGCGGTTGCGTGGGGGAGACTTCGTCATTATAAGGCCGGTTCCGGTCGTTACAGGGTGGGTTTCTGCCCTGCTTGTGCCGTCCGGAAGAGGCGGCGTCAAACCGTCTTTGCCGAGTGCCACCGGAGGGGTGGGAGAGTGGTTAAATCCATCAGACTGTAAATCTGACCGCCTAGCGTACGCTGGTTCGAATCCAGCCCCCTCCACCACACCGGCAAAGACCCGCGACACCCGCCGCGCCCGGCGCATCCGGGCGGGTATAGCACAATGGTAGTGCAACAGCCTTCCAAGCTGAGGATGTCGGTTCGATCCCGTCTACCCGCTCCAGTCTTTCCGGAAATTCGGTCGTAAATACATCGGGCAGGTCACAAGACGGCAGGACATCATGACATCCGGCGATGGCTCTGGCGGGACGTGTCATCGCTGCGGATGACCATGCAAATGCGCGGAGCGATGTCGCCGCGCGCGGGTGACGTCCATGTGACGTCCACCCCCAACAGGCAGCTGTCGCCATCAGTCCGGGCGGAGCGCTTTTCAGCTCCCTCCGCGACCGCATTGATCTTCCTACCCGGATCGGCTCTGATCTGGAGCGAAAACCGAATGACATCATCGCCGCAGGGGCCGTCCATGAAACTGCAAATTTCAGCCGCCTTTGACAGCGGCAATATCGAGGTGGTCAGCGCCAGCGATCCCTCCGACATCCGCCTCAACATACGCAAGGATGCCCATTCGGACTTCTACCAGTGGTTCTTCTTCCGCTTGTCGGGCGCGCGCGGGGCGGCCTGCACGCTGCGCCTCCTGAATGCCGCTGGCGCCGCTTATCCGGGCGGCTGGGACAATTATCGCGCCTGCGTCTCCACCGACCTCGAGAACTGGACGCGCATCCCCACACGGCGGGACGGCGACGCCCTCGTCATCGACCATACACCGCATCACGACCTTGTCTGGTTTGCCTATTTCGCCCCCTACACCAGCGAGCGGCATGCCCGGCTGCTCGCCCGCACGCAGACCTCCCCGCTCGCCCGGATGTCGTCACTCGGCCAGACGCTTGACGGGCGCAGCCTCGACATGATCACCGTCGGCACGCCGGGCGAGGGGCGCCGGAACCTCTGGGTCATCGCGCGACAGCACCCCGGCGAGACGATGGCGCAGTGGTGGGTGGAAGGCTTCCTCAACCGCCTCCTCGACACCAGCGACGAGGAGGCCACCCGCCTGCGGGCCGGCGCCGTCATCCACATCGTCCCGAACATGAACCCGGACGGCAGCGCACGCGGGCACCTGCGCACGAATGCAGCGGGCGCAAATCTGAACCGCGAATGGTCCGCCCCCTCTCTCGCCCGCAGCCCGGAAGTGTTTCACACGCTGGCGGGAATGCGCGAGACCGGCGTCGATTTCGCCCTGGATGTGCATGGGGATGAGACCCTGCCCTATAATTTCATTGCCGGTTCACAGGGCATTCCCGGATATGGCGATCGCCTTCGCGGCCTGCTCGACCGGTTCCTGAGCGCATATCTCGCCGCCTCGCCGGACTTCCAGACGCGCCACGGCTACCCGGTCAACGCGCCCGGCACCGGCAATCTCTCCATGGCCGGAAATTTCCTCGCCCACACATTCGACTGTCTCGCCATGACTCTGGAAATGCCGTTCAAGGACGATGCCGATCGTCCGGACCCTGTGGAGGGCTGGTCGCCGTCGCGGGCCATGGCGCTCGGCCGCGCCGCGGGT
>JBGSUF010000179.1:0-5934 GCA_041736285.1 Hyphomonadaceae bacterium
GGCGAGGCCGGCACAGGCATAGACGGCGTCGACGGGCGAGGGCGCAGGCTGGGCGGTCGCGGAGACCCCCAGCGCGCAGATGGCCAGCGCGGCACTGGCGGCGGTCAGGTGCAGGGTTATCGGGCGGGACATGGAGACCTCGTTTCGGGCTGTTACACGGTCGTTGCCGACTGTTCACCGGTTATTCTGGCATAATCGGCAAACATTTGTCAGTGTGGTTTGCAGAGCATCCAGCGCACGGGCGGCCCCGCGCAAGAGAACGGGTGCAAATTTCACGAAGGGCGGCAACGGGCCCCGCCCACAAGAACTGGTCAACAGGAGTATCCTCATGCGTCGTCCCCGTTTCTCTCCATTCGCAAAGATTGCCCTGCCTTTGGCGTCGGTGCTCGCGCTGACGCTGGCGGCGTGCGGCGGCGGCGGCCCGGCAAATCCGGAGGAGGAAGCGCGCACGCTGCGTCGCGGCATCAGCGCCAATCCCGACAGCCTCGATCCGCACCGCGTGTCCTCGCAGTGGGAGAACATCATCATCGGCGACATGATGATGGGCCTGTTCACCGACAGCGCCGCCGGAAAGCCGGTCCCGGCCATGGCGGAGAACTGGAAGGTCAGCGAGGATGGCCTTGTCTGGACATTCCGGTTGCGTGAAGGGCTGAAATGGTCGGACGGCGTGCCGCTGACGGCGCAGGATTTCGTCTTCTCCTTCCGTCGTCTCCAGGATGCAAGCCTTGGCGGCCAGTATGCCTCGATGCTGCACCTCATCAAGAACGCCCGTCAGGTCAATGAGGGCATTCTGCCGCCCGAGGAGATGGGCGTGCGTGCCATTGACGACCTGACGCTGGAGATCACGCTGGAATATCCGGCGCCATATCTTCCGGGCCTTCTCAAGCACTATGCAAGCTTCCCGGTGCCGCAGCATGTGGTGGAGGAATTCGGCCTGCAGTGGACGCGGCCGGAGAACATCGTGGTCAACGGGCCTTACAAGCTCGTCAGCTGGCGGATCGGCGACAGCGTGATCGTGGAGCGCAATCCCAACTGGTATGGCGACGAGGCAGGGCTGTGCTTCGACAAGGTGGTCTATTACCCCTACACCGATCTCGACGCGGTGGAGCGCTTCATCGAGACCGGAAGACTGGACATCAACAACGCGTTTGCCGGGCAGAAGAAGACCGAGCTTGACCGGCGCTTCCCCGGCTGGGTGCGGACCTCGCCATCGGTGGCGACGACCTACTGGTCATTCCAGATGGAGAAGGCGCCGTTCGACGATGTGCGCGTGCGCGAGGCGCTGTCGCTGGCGCTCGACCGCGAGTTCATGGTCGGGCAGGTGCTGACGCCGGGCTTCATCCCGGCCTACAGCCTCGTGCCGCCGGGGATCGACAATTACCGCACCAAGGAAGCGCAGGTCGCCTGGGCCGACATGCCGCGCGAAGAGCGGCTGGTGCGGGCGCGCACGCTGCTCGAAGCGGCCGGTTTCGGGCCGAACAATCCGCTGCGCTTCACCTATATCTACCGTGCCACGTCGGACAATCCGAAGGTCGCCCCGGTGGCCGACAGCAACTGGCGCGACATTGCGCCATGGGTGCAGCCGTCGATCGAACTGCAGGACACCAAGGTGCTGTATGAGCGGCTGAGGCAGAAGAATTTCGAGGTCGCGGACGGGGCATGGATTGCCGACTACAACGATCCCTACAACTTCCTGTATCTGCTCGATTCGCGGACCGGACAGCAGAACTATTCCAACTATGCCAATCGCGAATACGACGCCAAGCTCGATCAGGCCAACCAGATCCTCGACCTCGATGCGCGGGCGAACCTGATGATCGAGGCCGAACAGATGATGCTGGATGACTTCCCGATCACGCCGATGTGGTTTCAGGTGAACCAGAATCTTGTCGATCCGACGCTGACCGGCTGGGAAGAGAATGCCGAGGACCGGCACAGGTCGCAATATTTCTGCCGGGCGGAACTGGAACGGCGGCCATCACCGACCAAGCCCTGACCCCGGGCCGTTGTGACGGATTCCGCCTGCCGCGGCAGGTGTGAACGGTCGCGCGCAACACACGGCGGCGTTTATCGCGCAATACGCATGCGGCATGCCTTAATCGCGGGCATGCCGCATGCTTTTTTCGGGTGGGCGGCCAGAGTGGGTTGATTTGTCCTGCACGCTCTGAAGGCGGCCGCTGCGCAGAAGTGCGGCACGATTGCCACACCGTCAGCATGAATTGTGTCAGCATGGTGAAGGCGCGTTGACGGTGGTGTGACAAGGCCCTTGAGTGGGCGACAGTCTGGATCAAGCCAGCATCATCGTGTCTCACCTCGGGGGAGGGGCCGATGTCCTTTTGTACTCGATCATTTTCGGAGGTTCGAACGTGGAACTGAAAACATTCAAGGGTCGCCTGCTCGCGTCCTCGCTCATTGCAGGGGTTGCGCTCGGCGCTCCTGCCTATGCGCAGGAAGCTGAAACCGTCGATACGGTAGAGACGGTGGTCGAGGACACGACGGCCCGTCAGGAAACCGTGACCATCACCGGCACGCGCATCCAGCAGAGCAGCAATCTGGTGTTCACCAGCCCGGTGACGCAGATCAGCTCCGAAGACATCACGACGCAGGGCGTGACCCGTATCGAAGACCTCGTTGCGCAGTTGCCGCAGGCTTTCGCGTCGCAGAACTCGACCGTGTCGAACGGCGCCTCGGGCACCGCCACCGTCGACCTTCGCAACCTCGGCCCGTCGCGCACACTGGTGCTGATCGACGGCCGCCGCATGGGTTATGGCTCGCCGTCTGACGTCGCAGCCGACCTCAACCAGATCCCGACCCAGATGGTCGAGCGTGTTGAAGTCCTGACCGGCGGCGCATCGGCCGTTTACGGTTCGGACGCTGTGGCCGGCGTTGTGAACTTCATCATGAAGAAGGACTTCGAGGGCTTCCAGATCGACGCCCAGTATTCCTTCTACCAGCACAACAATGACTACGACACCAATGGCAACCTGCGCGAAGTGATCGCAGGCCGCGCCGAGACCAACCCGTCGCAGTTCCAGATTCCCGAAGACAACGTCATGGACGGCTTCGGCAAAGAAATCACCATGATCATGGGCGTGAACGCGCCGGATGATCGCGGCAACATCACCGCCTACGCATCCTACCGCAACAACGATCCGATCCTGCAGGGCGACCGTGACTATTCGGCCTGCTCCATCGGCTCGGCGAACGCGACCGGCTTCACCTGCGGTGGTTCGTCCACCTCCTTCCCGGGCCGCATCAACAACACCTTCTTCGGTTTTGGTGGCCCGAACGTCGACATCAACGGCATCATCCCGGACCCGGTCGACTTCACCATCGATCAGACCACGGGACAGCTGCGTCCGTTCAGCGGCGCAACCGACCAGTACAACTTCGGCCCGACGAACTACTACCAGCGCCCGGACGAGCGCTACAACCTCGGTGCTTTCGGTCGTTACCAGATCAACGAGTATGCCGAAGCCTACACGCAGCTGATGTTCACCGACTATGAGTCGGTCGCTCAGATCGCGCCGTCGGGCAACTTCTTCTCGACCGAGACCCTGAATTGCGGCAACCCGCTCTTCACCGCTGAATTTGCTGCAGCCATCGGTTGTACTCCGGCCGAGATTGCTGCGAACACGTCGGAGAGCATCTTCTTCGGTCGCCGCAACGTCGAGGGTGGCGGTCGTCAGGACAGCCTGCGCTTCACGTCCTATCGCGGCGTTGTCGGCCTTCGCGGCGACATCCCGGAACTGTCGGGCTGGACGTATGACCTTTCGGCTCAGTACAGCCAGGTGACGCAGGCGCGGACCTACCGGAACGAGTTCTCGATCAACCGCCTGAACCGGGCGATCAACGTCGTCTCCGATCCGGACACCGGCCTGCCGGTTTGCCAATCGGTGCTCGACGGCACGGACCCGAACTGCGTGCCTTACAACATCTTCAACCTCGGCAGCGTGACCCAGGAAGCGCTGAACTATGTCCAGGTTCCGCTGATCCAGACCGGCACCACCACGCAGCAGGTCATCACGGCCGCTGTCACCGGTGACCTTGGCCAGTATGGCTTCCGCAGCCCGGCGGCGACCGATGGTCTCGCCATCGTGCTCGGCGCCGAATATCGCCGCGACAGCCTCCAGCGTATCGTGGACGTGTCCTTCTCCACCGGCGATGGTGCCGGTCAGGGCGGCGCGACTCTGCCGGTCCAGGGTTCCGTGTCCAATATCGACGTGTTCACCGAATTCCAGTTGCCGCTCGTTCAGGGCAAGCCGGGCGTGGAACTGCTGTCGATTGACGGCGCGTTCCGCTATTCCGACTATGACACCGGCATTCAGGCCAGCACCTGGAAACTCGGCGCCGAATACGCCCCGACGTCGGACCTGCGTATCCGCGGTTCCTACCAGCAGGCGACCCGTGCACCGAACGTGCTCGAACTCTTCACCGCTCAGGGCCTGAACCTGTTTGATGACGATTACGATCCGTGCGGTCTGGTTCCGGCTGGCGGCACCGTCGGTTCGCAGGCACTCTGCACCGCGACCGGTGTTCCGGCAGCGCTCTATGGCTCTGATGCCCTCAACAGCCCGGCTGGTCAGTACAACTTCCAGCAGGGCGGCAACCCGAACCTCGATCCTGAAGAAGCCGAAACCTTCACCGTCGGTATCGTCTTCACGCCGAGCTTCATGAGCGGCTTCACCGCGTCGGTCGACTATTACAGCATCGACATCACCGACCGGATCGACATCGTCGACCCGACCATCACACTCGACCTCTGCTATGGTCAGAACGATCAGGCGGCCTGCGGCCGGATCAACCGCTCGCCGGGTGGTTCGCTCTGGGTGTCGAATGACGGCTTCGTGGAAGGTCTGAACACCAATATCGGTGGTCAGGCGACCTCGGGCGTCGACCTCTCGGCAGCCTACGCCTTCGAGCTTGCCAGCGCCGGCAGCCTGGAATTCTCGGTGATCGGCACCTACCTGCTCGAAAACGAGACCGATCCGATCGGCGTTGCTGCTGAAGTGTTCGATTGCGCTGGCCAGTACGGCCTCGCCTGCAACACCCCGCAGCCGGAATGGCGTCACCGCGCCCGCGTCCAGTGGAGCACCAATTTCGGGGCGACCTTCACCGGCACGTGGCGTTATTACGGCTCGGTGGACCTGTTCCGCAACACGGCTGACCGGGTCGATGCCTCGTTCGATGCCGAGAACTATTTCGACCTCGCCGGCTCCTACCAGATCCTGGACAACACAATGCTCCGCTTCGGCGTGAACAACGTGCTGGACAATGATCCGCCGCTCTCGGCCTCGGTCGGCACCACCGGCAACGGCAACACCTATCCGCAGACCTATGACAGCTTCGGCCGTTATGTCTTCATCGGTGCGACGCTCGACTTCTAAGCCTCAAAAGGCAGTCAACAGTCGGAAAAGGGCGGCCCTTGCGGGTCGCCCTTTTTGCTTTTGCGGGTGGACCGCAGGGTGGCGGTGACGTCGGATTTTGGTGGGAAGGGTCGGCCGGGTCGGAGGAGCCGGAAGAGTCACGGGGAGGGTCTTGCCCCCATGCGCGGCGCTGTGCCCGCTCCGCGCAGCGGCCGGGGAAAGGAAGCGGAGAGGAGGGCCTTGCGTTCCGGGAGAGGGGAAGCGCCCGGCGAAGGGGGGACGTTCAGCCGGCGAGGGCGGCCTTCACCTGGTCGATGTCGCGGTCGGTGGTGGACCAAGAGCAGACAAAGCGGAATGTTCCATCCGCCCAGGGATAGAAGCGCGCGCCGGCCTCGGTGAGGCGTTCTGCGGTCTCTTCCGGCATGGCAGCGAACACCTCATTGCCATGAACGGGTGCAGCGATGGTGACGCCGCTCACCGCGCCGAGCACGTCAGCGAGGCGGCGGGCCGCATTGTTGGCGCGGCGCGCAAGGTCCAGCCACAACGCCTGATCGAGCAGGGCGCCAGC
>JBGSUF010000190.1:0-5045 GCA_041736285.1 Hyphomonadaceae bacterium
TGCAGCGCCGATGTCTTGCGGAAGCCCCGTCACGCGCCCGCCCCCATCAGCAATGCCGGCCCGACCGGCCATGTCAGGCCAAGGCCGCTCTCAAGCATCAGCACGGCGAACAACGCAAACAGGTAGAGGATGGAAAAGGCGAACAGCCCCCTGGCGGCCTTGCGGTCTGCGTCCGTCGCGTCAGCCTCCCCGGCCCGCGAGCGCAGCACCCGAACCGCCAGCACGGCAAAACCTGCGCCCAGCAACGTCGCCGCCGCCAGA
This sequence comes from Hyphomonadaceae bacterium, assembly GCA_041736285.1. Taxonomy (GTDB): domain Bacteria; phylum Pseudomonadota; class Alphaproteobacteria; order Caulobacterales; family Hyphomonadaceae; genus JBGSUF01. The sequence continues at coordinate 262 of JBGSUF010000190.1, forward strand.
TAGATCCAGCCGCCCAGCCCGGTCACCACCGGCGCCAGCGTCACCGCCAGAAGGGCGAGCGTATAGCCGAAAATCTGGTGCCGCGTCGCCCGCGCGCCGTGTGTGACCGGCAGCATCGGCACGCCGGCCTTCTCATATTCCCGGCTCGCCAGAAGTGACAGCGCCCAGAAATGCGGCGGGGTCCAGAAAAAGATGATTGCGAACAACAGCCATGCGTCGAGCGGCGTATTCCCCGTCACGGCGGCCCATCCGATCACCGGGGGGAACGCTCCGGCGCCGCCACCAATGACGATGTTCTGCGGCGTCGAGCGCTTGAGCCACATCGTGTAGACGACGCCGTAATAAAAGATCGAGAGCGCCAGCAGCGCCGCCGCCAGTGCATTGCTCGCCAGCCACATCAGGATGACCGACACGCCGGACATGATCAGCCCGAGCGCCAGCGCTTCCTCGCGCGGCACACGTCCCGACGGGATGGGCCGGGTCGAGGTGCGCGCCATCACTGCGTCAATGTCGTGATCATACCACATGTTGATCGCGCCCGCCGCGCCGGACCCAAGCGCGACCGCCAGCAGCACGACCACCGCCATCACCGGATTGATCGACCCCGGCGCCGCGATCAGCCCGGCCGCCGCCGTGAACACGACCAGTTGCATGATGCGCGGCTTCATCAGTTGCAGATAGTCGCGCGCCGATGCGGTCGTCGTCGCGGTCAGCGTTGCTGCGCCCCTTGCGTCCTGCCCCGGTATGTTCGCGCCTTGTGACAATGAATTGACCTCTGCCGTTTGAAGAGTGGGCCGTTTGAAGAGTGGGCCGCTTTGAAGATTGGGCCGTTTTACCAATGGCCTCGTTCAGGAATGGCCCGTTGACGAAAGGCCCGTTTACAAAAGGGGCGTTGACCCGTGATCCGCTATCGACCGCTCCCGGATGATGCGGCGACCCGGCCCGCCGCACGTCCCGCCATCAGGCTTCGTCGCTTATGTCACAGAGGGGCGCCAGACGTCCCGGCGCCCCTCTGCATGATCGTTACCCGTTCAGGGCGCAGGCCCTTAGTGACCCGTGTCCGACTTGATGCGCGGCAATTCGTTGAACTGGTGGAATGGCGGCGGCGAGGACAGCGTCCACTCCAGCGTCGTTGCGCCCGGTCCCCACGGATTGGCATCGGCCTTCCGGCGACGAACAGCCGCCTCGATGACGTGCGCCACGAAGAAGCCCATCGCGACCAGCACGACCACATAGCCCATCGAGGAGACAAGGTGCCATGTCGCAAACTCGGGGTTGTAGTCGATATAGCGGCGCGGCATCCCGTTCAGGCCGAGGAAGTGCTGCGGGAAGAACACAATGTTCGAGCCGATGAACATGAGCCAGAAATGCGCCTGACCGAGGAACTCGTTGTATTTCACGCCGAACATCTTCTCGAACCAGTAATACCAGCCGGCAAACAAGCCGAACACAGCGCCGAGCGAGAGCACGTAGTGGAAGTGCGCGACGACATAGTAGGTGTCGTGCACCGCATGGTCGATCCCGGCATTGGCGAGAACGACGCCCGTCACGCCGCCGACGGTGAACAGGAAGATGAAGCCGATCGCCCACAGCATGGGCACCCTGAACTCGATCGAGCCGCCCCACATCGTCGCGATCCATGAGAAGATCTTGATGCCCGTCGGCACCGCAATGATCATCGTCGCCGCCATGAAATAGGCCTTGAGATCGACGTTCATGCCGACCGTGTACATGTGGTGCGCCCACACGATGAAGCCGACCACGCCGATCGAGACCATGGCGTAGGCCATGCCAAGATAGCCGAAAATCGGTTTCTTGGAGAAGGTCGACACGACATTGCTGACGATCCCGAAGGCCGGCAGGATCATGATGTAGACTTCCGGGTGACCGAAGAACCAGAACAGGTGCTGGTACATCACCGGATCGCCGCCACCGGCCGGATTGAAGAATTGCGAGCCGAAGTTACGGTCGGTCAGCAGCATGGTCAGCGCGCCCGCCAGCACCGGCAGAGACAGCACCAGAAGCGCCGCCGTCACCAGCATGGACCACGCAAACAGCGGCATCTTGTGCAGCGTCATGCCGGGCGCGCGCATGTTGAGGATGGTCACGATGAAGTTGATCGCGCCGAGAATGGAGCTGATGCCGGCAATGTGCAGCGACAGGATGACAAGGTCGAACGATGCCCCGTTATGCCCGGTCGTCGACAGCGGCGGATACATCACCCAGCCCCCGCCAAAGCCGAGGAACTCCCCGGAGCCCGGCGTGAACATCGAAATGATCAGCAGCGTGAATGAAGCCGGAAGCAGCCAGAACGAGATGTTGTTCATCCGCGGGAAGGCCATGTCCGGCGCACCGACCATCAACGGCAGGAACCAGTTGCCAAAGCCGCCGATCAGGGCGGGCATGACCATGAAGAAGATCATGATCAGGCCGTGATAGGTGATGACCACATTGTAGAAATGCTTGGCATGCTCGATCGCCGCGTCGCCCTGATAGCCATAGAGCCACTCAACGACACCGGTCAGCGGGCCGATGCCTGGCTCGGCCAGTTCCCAGCGGATCAGACCCGACAGCAGTGTCCCGAACGTGCCCGCGATCAGCGCGAACACGAGGTACATCGTGCCGATGTCCTTGTGATTGGTGGAGAAAAGCCAGCGCCGCGGGTCATAGAGCTTCGGGCGGTGGTCGGCGTTATCGCCAGCGTGTGCAACTTCTTCGAAGGGCATCTGTTTAATCCTTCAGCTCTGTCAACGGGCCGCGTCAGCCAGGCGGGTATCGCCCTGGAGCGGTTCAATGGTGGCAACGAGCGCGTTCGCGCCGTCGAAATCTCCGGCCTTCATGGCCTCATACCAGGCTTCGAACTGCCGCTCGGGCACAACGCGCACTTCAATCGGCATGTAGGCGTGATCCTTGCCGCACAGTTCCGAGCACTGGCCGTAATAGACGCCCGGTTCATCGACCTTGAACCAGCCTTCGTTGAGGCGGCCCGGAATCGCGTCCGTCTTCACCCCGAAAGCGGGCACCGTCCAGGAATGGATCACGTCGGCGGCGGCGGTGTTGTAGCGGATGTAACGACCGGCCGGCACCACGAGCGGGTAATCGGTCTGCAGGTTGCGCAGCTTCTCTGGCCCGGCAACATCGGTCGACAGTCCGCGCTGCAGCGGGTTGGAGATGAATTCCACCAGCGGGAAGCCGCTTTCGTCCACGTCGTCAGTGTAGGAATACGTCCAGTTCCACTGGTTGCCCTGCACCTTCACGTTCAGCCAGTCCTCTTCCGGGATCGGCACCATCTGGCCGTTCTGCGCGGTCGTCATCGGCGCGCGGTCAACCTTGTAGAGGAGCGGGAAGGTGAAGGCGGCGATCACAACGAGAATCAGCACCGGCACAACCGTCCACAGGACTTCCACTGTCGTGTTGTGGCTGAACTGGCGCGGCACCGGATTGGCGCGCCGATTGTAGCGCACGCTCACCCAGATCAGCAGGCCGAGCACCAGCAGAGAGATCGCCGTGATGATCGGCATCAGCACAATGTTATGAATCCACTCCACATCGCGCATGATCTCGGTCGCCGGAGGCTGAAAGCCGATCGCGCCTTCCGAAGGCGAGGCCGCCGACGCCGCGCCGCCGAGCGTGGCCGCAGCCAGGCCACACGCCGCCGCAGTTCTGGTCAGAAAACGCTTCACGCGAAATACCTCCGGTTTCATCATATTCCCGTTGTCCATCCGTGTATCTAGGTCGGAGCCATAAAGCCAGCCAACTCGCCGCACGCGCAAAAATGTCGCACCCAGCGCGACAGGCGTACTCTTTCGAAAAGTGTGGTAGATTACGTCTCCGCTCGTCGTCAATGGAGGAGAATATGAGAAGGCTTACCATCTCGGCCACACTGGCCACCCTGCTTCTGCTCACCCTGGCCGTCACCGACAAGGCCAGCGCGCAAGTCACCGTCATCGGCGAGGGGCTCGCCAAGACCTGTTTTGAGGCGGCGATGTCGTCCCGAAGCTATAATCGCGAGGGCGAGGAAGCCTGCGACCGCGCGCTTGCAGGCATCGCCATGACCCACCGCGACCGCGCCGCCACCCACGTCAACCGTGCCATCCTGCGCATGCGCGACGGGCGTTTCGACGCGGCCGACTCAGACCTGTCCCGCGCCGTCAGCCTCGCGCCCGACATTGCCGACATCAATCTCAATATCGGGGCGCTCCGACTTTATCAGGACCGCCCGGCAGAGGCCATCCCGCTGCTGACGGCCGCCATCGAGGCCGGCTCGGCTCGCCCCGCGGCCGCCTATTACAACCGCGCGGTGGCCTATGAACGGATTGGCGACGTCAGCGCCGCCTATTGGGACTATGTTCAGGCCAGCTCGCTCTCGCCGGACTGGGAACTGGCGGCGCTTCAGGTCGGCCGCTTCACCGTCGAGACCCGCACCGAATAAGTCGGCACGGACAGAACGAGCAGCCAGCCTCCCGCCGAAAAGCAGCCTCCGGCCTCGAAAACTGTGCGCCGCCACCCGGGCGGCGCGCATCACGCCTTGAACTGCGCGGCGGCCCGGCGCACATTCGGTTCATGAACCAGACAAACCTCCCCTTCGACACCGCCCGCGCCGCCTCCATCCTTGCCGACGCCGTTCGCGGCGCTGATGATGGCGATCTCTACATCGAGCGTTCGCGCGCCGAGAGCTTCGTGTTTGATGATGGCCGCCTGAAGAGCGCCGCCTTCGACACCTCGCAGGGCTTCGGCCTGCGCGTCGTCGCCGGAGAGGCCACCGGCAACGCCCACGCCTCCAC
>JBGSUF010000196.1:0-2680 GCA_041736285.1 Hyphomonadaceae bacterium
GCCGCAGCCCGCCGCGCCCGCGCGCTCGGCATTCCCGCCATCGCCATCTTTCCGCACATCGACCCTTCGCGCAAAGACGCCGATGGCAGCGAGGCGCTGAACCCGGACGGCCTCGTGCCGAGAGCCATCCGGGCGATGAAGGACGCAAGCCCGGAGGTCGGCATCATCTGCGACGTGGCCCTCGACCCCTTCACCACCCACGGGCATGACGGCGTGATCGACGCGGCCGGCCGCATCCTCAATGACGCCACCATCGAGAGCCTCGTTGCGCAGGCGCTGGTTCAGGTCGCCGCCGGCGCTGACATGGTCGCCCCCTCCGACATGATGGACGGGCGCATCGGCCAGATCCGCTCCGCGCTTGAGGATGCCGGCCACCACGACACGCTCATCCTCGCCTATGCCGCCAAATATGCCAGCGCCTTCTACGGCCCCTACCGCGAGGCCATCGGTTCCGCCTCGGCCCTCATCGGCGACAAGAAGACCTATCAGCAGGATCCCGCCAACTCCGACGAGTCCCTGCGCGAAGTCGTCATGGACATTGCCGAGGGCGCCGACATGATCATGGTCAAGCCCGGAATGCCCTATCTCGACATCATTCAGCGTGTCTCGGAAACCTTCCGCATCCCGACCGTCGCCTTTCAGGTCTCCGGCGAGTATTCGATGATACAGGCCGCCGCCGCCAATGGCTGGATCGACGGTGATCGTGCCATGATGGAGACATTGCTGGCCTTCAAGCGCGCGGGCGCGAGCGCAATCATCACCTATTTCGCCGAGCGGGCCGCAGAGAAGCTGAACGGCTGAACGGCTGAACGACAGAAAGGCCAGACGGCCGGACGTCTGGTCGGCGCAGGGACAGCCAGCGCCCCTAAGCCTCTTTCTCCGCCTTTGCAGCGTCCTCGGCGGCCTTCTTTTCCATCATCGCCACGACGAGTATCGACACCTCATAGAGGCAGTAGACCGGCACGGCGAGCATCATCTGGCTGATCACATCGGGCGGGGTGAACACCGCCCCGAAGGCCAGAATCCCGACAATGGCGTACTTTCGCCCCGTGCGCAGCGTCTGCGTGCCGACAATCCCCGCACGACCCAACACGCCAAGCACCACCGGCAGCTGGAAGGCCAGCCCGAAGGCCAGCATCAGCGCCATCACGAGATCGAGATACTCCGCCACGCGGATCTGCGCCGCGATCTGCGCCACCCCGCCCGCCGCGGCCTGTTCCTGGCTCAGCGCGAACCGAGCCACCAGCGGGAGCATCACCGTATAGACAAACGCCGCCCCAGCCGTGAACAGCACGGGCGCCGCCACGAGAAAGGGCACCACAGCCCCGCGCTCATGCTTGTAGAGCCCCGGCGCGATGAAGGCATAGATCTGCCAGGCCACCACCGGAAAGGACAGGAACAGACCGGCAAACAGCGCCAGCTTCAGCTTGGCAAAGAAGAATTCCAGCAGGCCCGTATAGATCAGCTCCAGCGGCACATCCTCGCCCCGTATCGTCTCCGAGACGTGCAGGAAGGGCAGGAGCAGGAAGTTGTAGATCGGCTGGGCCACGAAATAACAGGCAAACCCGCCCACCGCGATGGCCACCAGGCTCCAGATCAGCCGGGTGCGAAGCTCCGTCAGATGCTCCAGCAGGGGGGCACGCGAACGCTCCACCTCATCGCCGTCAATCTCCGGCGCATGGGGATCGTTCTCCGGCGCGGGCAGGGCCTTTTTCTGTTCGATGGTCATGCCTTGTCTGTCCCGCGCGCCTTCAGCGGTGTCATGGCCTCATCCGCGGGAAGCTCCGCAGGCGCAGGCTCGCCGCCCGGCGCAGCGTCAGCATCACCGAGAGCATCAGCGTCAGCGTCAGCGTCAACATTCGTCGCTGCGATGGCGCCGCGCGGCGCCGCTTTGTCACCCGCCATCACCCGCGCATTGATATCGCGCTCGGCCGCTGACAATTCGTCGGCCGCCTGCTGGACCACATTGTCGCGCTTGAGCGCCTCGATCTCCTTGCGCAGCTCATCAAGTTCGGCCTGCTTGGCGATGTCATCGAAGGCGGAACGGAACTCCCCGGCCATGCTGCGCGCCTTGGCCGCCATCTGGCCCAGCTTGCGCATCATCAGCGGCAGGTCCTTCGGGCCGACCACGATCAGGGCAACGATCGCGATCAGCAAGAATTCCGACATGCCGAATTGCGGCAACATGGCGTGCGCCTCCCGGCGCTCAGTTCCGGGTCTTGTCGGTGTCCCGCACGGGGGTCACGTTGATTGTCTTGTCGTCGTCGAGACGCTGCGGATCGGCTCTCTTGCCCGCGTTGTCGCCATTGTTCTCATCGTCGTCATTCAGGCCCTTGCGGAAGCTTTTGATGCCCTTGGCCATGTCACCCATGATCGAGGAAATCCGTCCGCGGCCGCCAAACAGCAGCAGCGCGACGACAAGGACGACAATGATCTGAAGCGGTCCGATAGAGCCCATGAGGACCTCCGATTACGAAAACACGAGTTTAACACGACATAGAGGAGACGCACACCTCGCACAATGACCCGTCGTGACGAAACGTCTGCCGGAACTCAGGCCGGAACGTGGGCCGGAACGTGGGCTGGAACGTGGGCCAGGTCGCCGCAGCCTCGCGCGTCAGTCGCCGTCCCCGCCTGCATCCTCGCCGTCCATGAAGTCGGTGTGGAAGGCCCCGCCGCC
>JBGSUF010000092.1:0-2264 GCA_041736285.1 Hyphomonadaceae bacterium
CGGCGCACAGCACCGCAACGGCGCCGCGCTCGGCCGCCTGCGCCACGAAGTTGCGCCCGTCCGTCGCCACCCCGGTCAGAGCCGCAAACACGAAGCCCGGCTCGACCTTGCGGCTGTCAGCCGTCAGGCCCCTGACATCAATATCAGCCGTGCCTTCCGGCAAATTCTCGAACAAATCACCCAGTCTCACAGCGATGTCTCCCGCTCTGCGCGTTGATGGCTTGTCCCGGACACCGGCTCGGTCCCGGACCGATCAAAAACCGGCACCATGCCCAGACCGGGCGCAATCCGTTCAATGATCCGGCCAACGGTCGGCGCGGCATTGAGCGCAGCGGTTTCCCCGGTCGCGCCCGGCACAGGCTCGGGCTCATCCAGCACCACCAATACGACGAATTTCGGGTCATCTGAGGGGAAGATCGCCGCAAAGCTCGTGACATTGCGTTCAGTGTCATAACCGCCCACGACCGGCTTCTCCGCCGTGCCGGTCTTGCCCGCGACGCGGTAGCCTGCAACCTCTGCGCGCTTGCCAGTCCCCCGGACGACATTCTCGCGCAGCATCGCCGTCACGGCTGCCGCAACCGGCGCCGACATGACACGCCGCGGCGTCGGCGCAGCCTCGCCCGCATCCCGCATCACAATCGTCAGCGGCATCACCTCGCCGGCATTTGCCAGCGCCGAGAAGGCCTGCGCAAACGCCAGCGGGGAGACCGATATCCCATGCCCAAAGCTGATCCGCGACAGATCAAGCTCGGTCCAGGACTGCGGAAACAGCGGCGCGGCGCTGCCCGGAAGCTGCACATCGGCCCGGTCCAGCAGTCCGGCCCGCTGGTAGAAATCGCGCAGCCGCCGCTCGCCAATGCCCAGCGCGATCAGCACCGTGCCCTTGTTGGAACTCTCGACGAGAATGTCGGTCACGGTTGCGCGCGCCGGTCCTCTATGGGTGTCACGAACCGGACGTCCGGCAACCTCAAGCGGGGCCTGCGTGTCGAAAACATCGCCCGGCAACAGGCTCCCGCCCTCAAACCCCGCCGCGATCGTCAGCGGCTTGAAAATCGAGCCAAGCTCATAGAGCGCCTGGGTCGCGCGGTTCATCCGTGACGGGTCATCGCGCGGAAGGTCAGCATAGCGGTTCGGGTCGATCGGCGGCCAGGACGCCAGCGCCAGAATCTCACCCGTGGTGGCATCCAGCACGACACCGGCCCCGCCCTGAATGGCATACTCGGACGCCGCCGCCGACAGCTCAGCCTCCAGCGCATATTGCACGGCTGAATCAATCGTCAGCCGGACAGGCTCGCCGCCCTCGGCCAGACGCGCATCCAGCGCGAACTCAACCCCCGCCAGCCCCTCGCCATCAAGGTTTGCAAACCCCAGCACATGCCCCGCCAGCGTTCCGCGCGGATAGATGCGCGAACGTTCCTCCTCGAAGGCAATGCCCTCAAGACCGAGCGCGAACACGGCCTGCCGCTCGCGCGGGGTCAGACCCCGGCGCAGATAGACAAACCGGCGCTTGCGATCCGACAGCCGCTCGGCGACGGCTTCGGTGTCGAGATCGCTGAACACAGTCGCCAGCTCGCGCGCCGTCTCATCGGCGTCCCAGATCGCACGGGGGTCCGCATGCAGCGAATAGACCGTGATCGAGGAGGCCAGCAACTCCCCATTCCGATCCACAATGTCAGCGCGCTCAACCGGATCGGAAATCGCCGCGATCACGCCGGGCCGCGCTTCGCTGTCAGCAAAAAGCGCCTGCCAGCTGGCCTTTGCCGCAATGGCGCAGAACACCAGCGCGATCACCGCTGCGATCAATTGGGGACGCAGCCTGCCGCTGCCGATCGAAAGCTCAGCGCTCATCATCACCCCCCCGTGCTGCATCCGGTTGAGTTGCTTCGGCCGCCGCCATGCGCGCCATTTCGTCTTCGGTCTTGATCTGGTCTGGCCGCTGCGGCGACATGCCGAGCTTGCGCGTCGCGTATTCCGACAACCATTCGGGACTGGACAGGTAGGAGAAGTCGGTGCGCAGCACGTCGATCTCTTTCCGGGTCGCGGCGATCTCATCGCGCAGGTCGCGCAGCTCGGCCTGGCTCTCGCGTGCGCCATACTTTGCCCGGTAGAGGCTGACCACAAGCAGCGCTGCCACCAGTATCCCGATGATCCAGCCGCGCCGCGTCATGCCGCCACCTTCACATCATTGATGTCGGCCAACGCAACGCCTGCGTCGACCGGCACGCCCCATGCGGGGGCCAGGGTGCGCCGCGCCGCCCGCAGCC
>JBGSUF010000250.1:0-11111 GCA_041736285.1 Hyphomonadaceae bacterium
CGCCCCTGCCACGCAGCCGCACTGGCATCCCGGCCAGTCGGCCAGCCTCAAGCTCGGCAAGCTGACCGTCGGCGCATTCGGCGCGCTGCACCCGCGCGTGCTGAAGGCGCTCGATGTGGATGGCCCGATCTATGCGTTCGAGTTGAACCTGCACGCACTGCCGCAGATGAAGTCCAGGCTGTCGAAGACGAAGGCGGCGCTGAGCCTGCCCGACCAGACGCCCGTGCGGCGCGATTTCGCCTTCCTCGTCAGCGCCGACACCCCGGCCGGTGACCTCATTCGCCACGCGCAGTCCGCCGACAAGGCGCTGATCGTCGCCGCCAGCGTGTTCGACGTCTATGTCGGTCCCGGCGTGCCGGAGGGGCAGAAGTCGGTGGCGTTCGAGATCGTTCTCCAGCCGAGCGGAGAGGCCCTCAAGGACGCCGACATCGACGCGGTATCAAAGCGGATCATCGAGGCCGTCGCCACCGGCACGGGCGGTGTGCTAAGGGGTTGAGAAGAACGGCATTGGCGACTGCGGGAGGGCAGGATGGCCGACACGGCGAGCGCCCCCGGGCTGAGGGCGAAACTCTACCGGCAGCTTGAGCCCGACGCGCGCGACAGCGGCATCAGCCCGCTGAACGTGCTGCTCGTGGGTCTGGTGCTGATCAGCTTCATTGCGCTCGCAGTGGAGACCGAACGCTCGATACCGCAGGGCTGGAAAGACGGGCTCGGCGTTTTCAACATCGCCATCCTCGCCATATTTGCGGCCGAGTATCTGACCCGGCTCTGGATTGCCGGCGAAGACCCCCGTTATCGCGGAATTGCCGGGCGGCTGCGCTACATGGTGACGCCGTTTGCGCTCGCCGACCTTGTGGCCTTCCTGCCGGAACTGCTCTGGATCGCCTTCATGCCCCTTGATGGCAATGAGCAGGCGGTGATGGGCCTGCGCGTGCTGCGGCTGGCGCGCCTGCTGAAGATTGCGCGCTTTGTTCCCGCCTTTGGCGTCCTCGGCGCAACGTTGCGGCGGGCGGGTTCGCAGCTTCTCACCTCGCTCGCGCTGGCGATGGCGCTCCTCTACGTGGCGGCGATGACGCTGTATTTCATCGAGGGCGATTATCCGGGACAGGAGGCGGCTTTCGGCTCCATCCCCCGCGCGATCTGGTGGGCGGTGGCGACGCTGACCACGGTCGGTTACGGCGATGTCTATCCGGTGACGCCGCTCGGGCGGCTGGCGGCAGGGATCATCGCGATCGCCGGCATCGGCCTTGTCGCGCTCCCGGCCGGCGTGTTCGCCAGCGCGTTTTCCGATGAGTTGCGCACGCGCGCCGAGGAGAAGGCCAAGCGCCGGCTGGGCATTGATGAGGAAGGCGGCGGCGAAGACGGCTGAGCCGCCCCGCCTGCCAGGCGTCTCAGACCAGCTTTGCGGCGGCGCGCAGCGTGTCGCGCAGCTTGGGTGTCAGGCTGGGGTTGGAGGCCAGGACATTGCCGGTTTCCAAGAGGTTCCCGCCGTCCATTTCCTCGACCAGCCCGCCAGCCTCGCGCACCAGGACAATGCCCCCCGCAATATCCCACGACTTCAGTCCGCGTTCCCAGAAGCCATCGAACCGGCCCGCCGCGACATAGGCAAGGTCGAGCGCCGCCGACCCGAATCGGCGGACACCGGCCGTGCGCGGGGTGATGGATGCGATTTCGCGCCAGAACAGCTCGTGATGCGCCTCACCCTTGCCATACCAGGGCGTTCCGGTGGCGATGACCGTGTCGGCAAGCTTCAGCCGCGTTGCAACTTTCAGGCGGCGGTTTTCCAGCCATGCGCCCTGCCCCGTCTCGGCCCAGAACATTTCATTGCGGATCACATCAAACACGACGCCGGCATGTAGCTGCCCCGCGCGTTCCAGCCCGATGGAAACGGCAAAATGCGGCATGCCGTGGAGGAAGTTCAGCGTTCCATCAAGCGGATCGACGATGAAGGTGTTGGTCTTGTCCGTGCCCTCGAAGATCCCGGATTCCTCCATGATGAAGCCGTAGCCGGGACGCGCCTTGGTGAGCTGTTCATGAATGATCTTCTCGGCCTTGTGATCGGCCACCGACACGAAATCCGATGGTCCCTTGCGCGAAACCTGCAGGAACTCGACCTCGCCGAAATCGCGCGACAGTGAGCGTCCGGCAGCGCGGGCAGCGTTGATCATGACGGCGACGACGGGTGAGGGACGTGACATTCCGGGCGATCAGTCCGCGCGCCGCAGATACGTGGAGTCCTCGGTTTGCACCACGATGCGCTCGCCAGCCCCGACAAAGGGCGGCACCAGCACGCGGATATCGTTTTCGCAGATGGCCGGCTTGAAGGAATTGGCCGCGGTCTGGCCCTTAACGACCGGCTCGGTCTCCATGATGGTCAGGATCACCTGTTCCGGGATGGTCAGGCCGAGTGCCCGCTCCTCGTGGAACTCGATGACGACCTTCATGCCCTCCTGCAGGAAAGCGCCCTGATCGCCGACAAACTCCTTGTTCAGCTCGATCTGCTCATAAGTCTCGCCGTCCATGAAGGTGAACGCATCGCCCGAGTCGAACAGGTAAGAGAAGTCGCGCTGTTCGAGGCGCACGCGCTCGACCTTGTCCGACGAACGGAAGCGCTCGTTGAGCTTGCGTCCGTCCATGACGTTCTTCAGTTCGACCTGCGCGAAGGCGCCGCCCTTGCCCGGCTTGACGTGCTGGGTCTTCACCGCGACCCAGAGCTGGCCATCGTCGAGTTGCAGGACATTGCCGGGGCGGATTTCGTTGCCGTTGATCTTGGGCATGGCGTGATGACACCTTTATCGGGTTGGTCGGCCGGGCGTAGCGCTGGCAGGCCCCATGGTCAAGGGCGGCGGCGGCGCCATGGTCTGGACAGCCGCGCCGATCCGGCAATAGTCTGCAGTATTCGTCAGGTCTGTCCGGGGGACGTGCGGTGGACACTTCAGGAGCATTCGGCTTTTCGGGGCCGGGCATGGCGGGACTTGCCCGGTGCCATGCTTTTGGCTGCTGCGCGTCACACGAATGCATCATGACGAATGATGAGGGGGCTGAGCCCACCTCGCGCGGCGGGGGCTTGCGTGTCCGGTTGGGCGGCCGTCCCGCGTTATTCTTCAGAACCAACCTGAGGGGAGTAGGCCTATGGGACTGATCAATCGTTTCCTGAGTTTCGACAAGCTGATGGCGTCGGCGCTCATCAAGTTCTTCTACTATGTGGGCCTCGTGGCCATTGCGCTCGGCACGCTGTTTGCCATGGTCACGGCGCTCACCCAGATCGGCAACGATGCGGGCGCAGCGCTTCTCGGCTTCGTGGCGGCGCCCGCCATCGGACTTCTGGCGCTCGTCTATTTCCGTGTCATCTGCGAGATGTTTCTCGTCATCTTCAAGATTTCGCAGCAACTCGACAAGGTGAATGAAAACCTTGTGAGCGGCCCTCGCACCTTCGAGTGAAGGGTTGATGACAGGAGGCGCAAGCCCGTTGTATCCACGTCCTGCGGGCGGAGGCTGTTGAGTCCCCGCCCACAACAAGGGGGATGAAGCGATGCAATGGGTGATGCGTTTCCTGTCATTCGACAAGCTCATCGGGCTGCATATCACGCGCGCGCTCTACTTTGTCGGACTCGGTTTCATCGTTCTGGTGGTGATCTGGACGATGATCGCGGCGCTCGGGCGTATCTTTTCCGACTTCCTCGGCGTGATCGGTCTGTGGATCGGCGCGCCGCTGGCGGGGGTGATCCTCGTCATGCTCTGGCGGTTGTCCTGCGAACGCTTTTACATTTATTTCCGCGACAATGCCGAGCAGCAAAAGCCGTCTGGCGAGGCCCGCGCGGGTGACCCTCCCGCAATGCCGGACATCAGCATGGAATGACATGCCGTCGGGGCCGGACCACCCTTCGCGATCATGCGCGCGGCGGTGACAGGTCCAATGCCGTCCGCAAGGTCTCGATGCGCGCGAGCTTGTCCCTGAAAAGCGTCCAGTCATCGCCCTGCGCAATCGGTGCCCAGATCGCCTCGACATCCTCGATCAGCATGTCTTCCGGCTCGGCCTGCGTGAAAACCGGGCTGGCGAGCCGCTCGGGACGAACCGGCGTGCGGGCCATCAGGCGTTCGCGGACCGGGGCAAAATCACCGCGCTCGTAAAGCGCAGCGCGCGGACCGGCCATCGCGCGGCCTTCGCTCTCGCGCCCGCAAAACCAGTCGTGAAACACGCCCTGCCAGCCAATCCCCGTCTCGGTCATCCATGCAAAAAGCTCGGCGACGAGGCCAATGTCGTCCTCGACGTCTCCAGCCTGCGCGATGCCGAGCCGCCCGGTCATCGCCGCCGCCAGCGCCCGTCGATAGGCGGGCTCATAGCCTTCAAGCGCGGTCACCAGCCCGGCCGTTTCCTCGCCGGTGACCAGCGTCATCGCGCCAGCCAGCTGCTGCAGTGACCACAGGCCCTGCGCCGGCTGACGCCCAAAGCGATAAAGCCCCGTCTCGTCAAAATAGGCGGCGGTGAAATTCGGGTCGGACACCGGCAGGAAACGCCATGGACCGAAATCGAAGGTCTCGCCCGTGATGTTGAAATTGTCCGTATTCATCACGCCGTGGACGAACCCCGCCGCCATCCATCCGGCGATCATGGCCGCCGTCGCGCGCGCAATGTCCGCCAGAAGTGCCGCCGCCGTCTCGGCCAGCGTTGGCCGCGCCGCGCCGGGATGGAAATGCTGCACGCAATAGCCGATCAGCGCCGCCATCGTGTCCGCCTCGCCAAGCGCCGCCAGCCGCTGGAAGCTGCCAAACCGGATATGGCTGTGGGACAAGCGAACCAGCACGCTGGAGCGGGTCGGACTTGGCTCGTCGCCGCGCATCAGCTTTTCGCCGGTCTCAATCAGCGAGAAAGCCTTCGATGTGTTGACCCCGAGTGCCTCCAGGTAGGACGCTGCAAGGATTTCCCGAACCCCGCCCTTCAGCGTCAGCCGACCATCGCCGCGCCGCGACCATGGCGTTCGGCCCGAACCCTTGGTGCCAAGGTCGAGCCAGCGTCCGTCATCATCGCGCAACTGGGCAAACAGGAAGCCGCGCCCGTCGCCGAGATCGGGATTGTAGCTGCCGAACTGATGACCGTGATACCGCATGGCCAACGGACGCGGAAGGTTTCCCGGCAACGGACGAAACCGCCCGAAATGGTCGATCCACGCATCGGCTGAAAGGTCCGCCATGCCGACCGAGCCGGCCGCGCGCTGGTTGCGGAACACAAGCCGCAGCATCGGAAAGTCAGCCGCATCGACCGCGTCGGACATTTGTTCGGCGACAGAAAGGAAAGGCGTCGTTTCAGTCATGGCGGCAGCCCTTTCGTTTCTGTTTCACGCGTCCGGATACTCCGAACAAATGGTCGAAACTGTGCTTTTTTCACAACATGACACAAAAATATGACAGGGCAATGCTGCGACCGCGAAGCCCTCCAACCCCTGACTGGCCGGCCTGCCCTCAAATCACTCAGGATTCGAGCGTTAAAGCCGGTGCGGCTGCTG
This sequence comes from Hyphomonadaceae bacterium, assembly GCA_041736285.1. GTDB lineage: Bacteria > Pseudomonadota > Alphaproteobacteria > Caulobacterales > Hyphomonadaceae > JBGSUF01. The sequence continues at coordinate 5,505 of JBGSUF010000250.1, forward strand.
CGCCGCAACACGTCCGGATGCATGACAGGTCTCGCCAAGGCCGGAAAAACCAACATGATGGGGGCAAGTGTCTGCACAAGACAGACGCCGTATTTCAAACCAGACGGAGGGAAGCCAGATGAATTCCAAAAACACGATACTGCGCGGAGTATCCTGCCTCGCGATGATCGCCCCGTTCGCCTTTGCCACGGCGCAGGAAGCGCCCGCGGAAGCGTCGGCCGACCAGACGCGCACCTTCGAAACCGTGACTGTCACGGCGCAAAAGCGTGAACAGTCCCTGCAGGATGTCCCGATCGTGGTCACCGCAATTGACGGGCAATTGCTGTCTGACGCGGGCGTGCGCGACATCAAGGACCTGACCGTGCTCACCCCCGGCCTGCTGGTCACTTCGACATCCAACGAAGCCGTCACGACCGCGCGTATTCGCGGCATCGGCACGGTGGGTGACAATATCGGCCTTGAAAGCTCCGTCGCCGTTGTCATCGACGGCGTGGTTCGCGCGCGCAACGGTGTCGGCTTCGGCGACCTCGGCGAGATTGAGCGGATCGAAGTGCTGAAAGGTCCGCAGGGCACGCTGTTTGGCCGCTCCACATCGGCGGGCGTCATCAACATCATCACCAAGGGGCCGTCCGACGAGTCCGAAGGCGGCGTCGCGCTGTCGCTCGGCAATTTCGGCCTTGTACGCACCGAGGGCTACGTCAACCTGCCGATCAGCGATGCGCTGGCGGCCCGTGTCTATGGCGTGATCAACTCCCGCGACGGCTATCTTGACATCAACACCGCCGGCGGCCCCCGCCGGTATGAAGAAGACAACGATTCCGACTACTACTCGGTGCGCGGCCAGGTGCGTTATTCGCCGAACGAGGATTTCTCGCTCCGCATGATCGCCGACTTCACCAAGCGTGAGGAATTCTGCTGCGCCGCGCCGGTGTCTGTCGTCGGCCCGACCCAGCCGCTGGTCAACGCGATTGCCGGCGGCGCAGGCACGGCCACGCAGAGCGGCACGGAATACGACCGCCTTGCCTTCTCCAACCGTAACACCGAGCAGAACATCGAGGATTCCGGCTTCTCGGCGGAGGCAGACTGGTCGCTCGGCATCGGCGACCTGACCTACATCTTCTCCTACCGCGACTGGTCTCTCTCGGCCGGTCAGGACACCGACTTCTCTGGCGCGGACATCTGGTGGCGCAACGTCGATGACAACTTCACCGGCGTCCAGACCTACAGCCACGAAGTTCGCCTTGCCAACTCGACCGACCGGCTCGACTGGCTGGTGGGTGCATATTATTCGGGCGAGGACATCGCGCGCACCGACTATATTCGTCTCGGCAACGACTATTACACCTACTTCGCGAACGGACTGCTGAGCGGTCTTCCGGCGGTTCTCGGCGTCACACAGGGCAACTTCCTGCGTCCGAATGACGGTCTGCGGGATGCCTACGAGCAGCAGGGCACGAGCTTTGCCGTCTTCACCAACAACACGCTGCGCGTCACCGACCAGCTCGAGCTGACCCTTGGCCTGCGTTACACCGAAGACGAGAAAGACCTGCAGGCGCGTTACGGCAATGTCGGCGGCAGCTGCTCCACGGCGGCCACGAATGCGGGCAACCTCGTCAACTTCCTGATCAACGTGGCCGGCCAGGCCCCCGCGACCGCGCAGGCGACCGCAACCACCATCGTCGGCAACCTCTGCCTGCCGTGGACCAATGACTTCTTCAACGGCTTCAACACGTCGCAGTCCTACACCGACGACGACCTGTCGGGCACGCTGAAGGCGGCTTATCGCTTCAACGATCAGTTCATGGCCTACGGCTCATACTCGCGCGGCTACAAGGCGGGCGGGTTCAACATTGACCGTTCGTCCTCCGGCACCGGCCAGGCCGACTTCTCCCCCGGCTTCAGACCGGTGATTGACACCTCCTTCCCGGCTGAAACGGTTGAAAGCTACGAACTCGGCGTGAAGACCAACTCGGCGAGCGGCCGCCTCGCGCTGAACGCGGCCTATTTCGACCAGACCTACACCGACTTCCAGCTCAACACCTTCCTTGGCACGTCCTTCATCGTGACATCGATCCCGGAAGTGACCTCGAAGGGCGTGGACGCCGACCTGCGCTGGTCGCCGGAAGCGCTTGAAGGTCTGTCCCTGCAGGGCGGCGTGACCTATGCCATCACCGAGTATGGCAGCTTCACCCCGGTGAACCCGGCCCTGTCCAACCTGTCGGGCAACACCATCTCGTTCGCCCCTGAATGGTCGACCTCGATCGCGGCGACGTATGACACCGCCTTCTTCGGCGGCTGGAATGCCCGCTACAACCTCGCGGCGCGCTACACCACCGAGTACAACACCGGCTCCGACCTGGACCCGCGCAAGGTGCAGGATGCGTTCGCGCTCGTGAACGGTCGGATCACGTTCTATAGCGAAAACTCTCCGGCAACGTTGGAGATCTGGGGCCAGAACATTCTGGACGAAGACTACCGTCAGGTGGCGTTCAACACGCCGCTGCAGTCGGGCTCGATCTCCGACTTCCTCGGCGCTCCGGCGACCTATGGCGTGACGCTCCGCCTCGCCTACTAAGGCCTGCCCGGAACCGACGTAAATTGACGAAGAGGGGCGGCGCGCTTGGGCGTGTCGCCCCTTTCTTCATGTCGGATATGCGGCGACCGGCGCATGCCGCAGCGTGCGCAAACCGCCCACCGGATAGGGGAGGGCTCAGCGCCAGCCCGGAGCGGGCGGGACCGGGGGAGGGACTGGGACGGGCGGGGCTTCGACGGAACTGCGACTTGGACGCAACCTGGACGGGATCGCCACTGGGAGGAATTTTGGACCGGGACTGGAGCGCGATCAGGCTTTGCCTGCCGCCACTGTCTCCGCGGCGCCCTGCGAAGATGCCCCGGCGCTCGGCGTGTCCGTTCCGCCACTGACCGCTTGCGGGCCAAACCCGATCAGTATCGTCCCGTCACCGCCGCGCACTTCGCGGTGCGGCCCCAGAAAGAAGACCTCTCCGGTGGTGCGGACTTCCGCGATCAGGTCAATGCCCGGGCGTTCGGCGCGCAACTGGTCGAGCGTGTATTTCTCGGTCAGCCGCGTCTGCGAGAATGTCCAGCCGCGATACAGGTCGCGGATCAGCCCGTCATACCCACGACCGCGCCGGATCAGCGTGCGCCCGCGCGCGCCGGAGCCGATGCCGCGCGGATTGTCCTCCTCCTCCTCGCCATCCTGCGCTGAAAGCTGGAAGACGCGGTGGCGGCCGAGTTCCGGCGCAAAATGGCTGGAGACGAGCGCGTTGTAAGGCTCGTTCGCCGAAAGGGCGAGGGCGCTTTCGAACCCGGCATGATCAAGCCGCACTTCGGCGTCTTCCGACAGGACTTCGCCGAAGAAGGTTTCAAGGCCCGCTTCTCTTGCCGGTCGCAGGCGCCGCCAGTTGCTGTCCGCCAGAACGACGCCGAGCCCCGCCTTGTCGAGCGCGCGGGCGAGCGCGATGCTCCACGGATTGACGCCGACAACGAGCACGCCCGGCTTTTCCTTCTTGCGTGACAGGCCGAGAAAGCGTGCCCATGGCCCGATGGTAAAGCCGTGCAGCACGACCGTCGCAAACACCATGGCAAAGGCCAGCGGCACGATCTCGTCGGCGCCCGGAAACCTTGGCTCATAGATGAAGATGCCAGGTTCGGCAGCCGCATCGAACGCAGCCTTCGCGACCTCGCGGCCGGTTGCGTCAATCTCCTTCAGGCGTTCGGCGAAAAAGCCTGAAATCGCCACGGCCACAATGCCTCGCGGCGCGATCCACCCCAGCAACGCCGCTTCCTTCCGCGTCACCGTCCCGAAGGTCGACAACAGCACCGACAACGGCCGCACGAGGAACAGCATCACCACGAGGAAAGCGAGCGTCTTCCAGTTCATCGCGGCGGCAATCGTCTCCGGCGTCAGATTCGCCGTCAGGATGACGAAAACGCCCGAGATCAGGAGGACGGCGATATTCTCCTTGAACCGCCGCATCTCCGTCAGGCCGGCAAGGCGCGAGTTGGCCAGCGTCATGCCATAGGCGGTCACCGCGACGAGGCCGGTTTCCGCTTCCACCATGTCGGCAATGGCATAGACCATCAGAACGCTTGCAAAGATGATCGGCGCCTTGAGATATTCCGGTGCCCAGCCCTGGCGGAAGGCGCGGGCGAGACCAAAGCCCATCGCGATGCCGAGCGCCGCGCCGAATGTCGCCGCGATCAGGATCCACAGCGCCGCCATAGTGACGTTCTCGCCGAGCGAGAGCACACGCACGACCTCGAACGCGATCACCGCGAACATCGCGCCGACAGGGTCGTTGACAATGCCTTCCCAGCGCAGCGCCGCGCCCGTCTTCCCGCCAAGCTTGGACTGGCGCAGGAGCGGCATGATGACCGTTGGCCCGGTCACGACGAGCACGCCCGCAAAGACGATGGACGAGCCCCAGTCGAGACCGCCGGCAAAATGACAGGCGAACGCGCCGAGCACCCACGCCACCGGCGCGCCGACAAACACCAGCCGCCCCACGACAGGACCGGCCTCGCGCAGGTCGCTCCACTTCAGCACCAGACCGCCCTCAAACAGGATGATCGCCACCGCAAGAGAGATGATTGGCGACAGCAGATCCCCGAATTCGGCGGACGGCTCCAGCAGCGGCTGGCCGAACAGGAGTGACCAGACCGGCCCGACCGCAAGGCCGGCCAGCGCCATCAGCACGATGGCCGGGGCCTGGATTCGCCACGCCAGCCATTGCGCGCCAAGACCAAGCGCGCCAATCAGCGCCACCGAGAAGATCAGCGTGTCGTGATGCATTGTGCGGTCATCCTGTCAGAAACCCGGATGCGGGAGACGCGGCAATATCGCTCGTTCAGACCGCAGGGGCCGGATCTTCATCGGAGAAGTCGAAACCGATCTCCCGCTGGCTGTACTCGCCCTCCCTGTAATCGGCAATCCCCGCCCGGAAGAACTGTGTCACGTAGAAAAAGATCAGCGCATAGAAGGGCTCGGGGTTCTGCGCGCTCAGGGGAAGATCGAAATCGTGCGAGGGACCACCCTGAATCTCCACACGAAAGCGGTCCCCGATCTTGTGAGCGGTGAAGGTCAGCCGGATCCAGTCCGTGCCCCGGCTGACCCGCATGGCGAGGCCGAAGGCGATCGGACCAAGCGGCCGGAAACCGCGCGGCGGCAGGGAGAAAACCTCATCGCCATAGGATTTCGGCTGGAACGGCCCGACCGGCGGAACGAGGCGAACGCAGATACCATCGCGCGCATCCATCCAGTCGCACAGGCCCGCCCGCAAGTCTTCGGCGAGGCGGCGAATGCGGGCGTAATTCTCGGCGGCGAGTTCCTGATGCTCTTCAGCGATGGCGATCAGTTCTTCAAATCGGCTCATTTTGCTCTCCCGTCGCGGTCGGCGCGGCGGCCATCCTGTGCATTGAACGGCCCCGCATCAGCACGCTTTGCCCGCCTTGCAGATAGACGCTCATGCGCGCAATGACAAATACCGGCTCACACGGCCCGGCGCAGCGGGGTCACGCTCGCCGGTGAATGCGCGGGCATTTCGGGGCGGATGTCCGTCGGCAGCAGCGCCAACCCGGCCTCGCAGG
>JBGSUF010000277.1:0-5379 GCA_041736285.1 Hyphomonadaceae bacterium
CGAAGCGGCCGGTGTTGCGGGCATCATGGGCGGCGCGCGCGGCGGCGAGCAGGGCCTTTGAGGGAACGCATCCGGTGTTCAGGCAATCGCCGCCCATCTCCCCCTTCTCGAACAGGACCACCTTCAGGCCGAGCATGGCCGCCCCGGCCGCGACGGAGAGGCCGCCAGAGCCGCCGTCAATGACGGCGATGTCGGCGGTCAGCCTGCGGTGGGGGGAGGCTCCGACGGAATGGGGTGCGGCGTCGGTGGACGTGCGCTCCGGCGACTGCCGGCCGGGGATTGGCGCACGGGCAGGGGTGTCGGCGGTGTGGACGGGATTATGGGTCATGAGGAGAGGCTTTCGAGTGCCTTGGCCTTGCGGCCGGACAGACGTTTCCAGGCGATGGGGATGAGGGCGACGACGCCGAGCGCGATGAAGGCCGGGACGAAATTGCCGACAGCGTCACGCAGGCTCTCAGTCTCTCCGGCGTCGAATGTCGCGCCGAGGCTTGCCCCGATCCAGGTGTAGGCGAGGACGCCGGGGATGATGCCAACGGCGGTGGAGAGAGCGTATTGCCAGTATTTCGCGCCGAGAAGGGCAGGGGCGATGTTGGCGACCGGGAAGGGCACAGCCGGCATCAGGCGCATGGCGAACATCCACGACAGGGCGTCCTCGTTGAAGCCGGCCTCCATCTTGCGGACAAAGCCGCCGGCCTTCTCGCGCAACAGTCCGCCGAAGGATGAGCGCGCCGCGAGGAAAAGCGTGCTGGCCCCCAGCGTGGCCCCGGCAACGGTCGCGGCTGTCCCGCCGGCAAGGCCGAAGAGGAGACCGCCCGCAATGGTGATCCAGAGCGCGCCGGGAAGCATGAAGATGGTCGCGGCTGCGTACACGGCGATATAGATGGCGACGGCGAGGACCGGGCGTTCGGAGACAAAGCCCGTCAGCGCCTCGCGCTGGCTGCGAAGGGTGTCGATCGACAGGAAGTCGAATAGGCCGAACGCCCACGCCGCAACGAGGCCGCCGACAATGACATAGACCGGCCAGAGGCGCAGCCAGACCGGGCTGGGCGTCGCGGCCGTTTCGGGCAGCGGCGCCGGGGCGCTGCCGGTATCGTCTGGCGGGGGAGGCGTGCCGGGCATGTCAGTTCCTCGTGTCGTTGAGCGACCAGTCATATTCATAGGAGCGGATGTCCGGGCGGGCATTGATCCTTGCGGCCAGTTCAGGCGAGGCGTATTTCAGGAAGTGCGCGATGACGCCCTGCTCGCTGTCGCCGAAATCCTCGCGGAACCATTTGTAGATGGTGGACACTTCAAGGCGGCCGTCGCGGCGGATGGTGACACCGCGCGGGGAGTTTATGTAGGCGCGGGCGGCATCGTCGAGGTCGGCATCGAGACTGGTGACTTCCCATGCCGCCGTGCGCAGGTTCGGGCAGCCGACCGAGGCGCAGTTGACCATATAGTGGATGCGCGGCTCGTCCCATTCGGCGCGCAGGGTGGCGTGCTCGATGTCATCAAGGCTCATCTGGCCGCGCCCGTTGACGGTGACGATTTTTTCCTTCCACGGGCCGACCCAGTAGCCGTCGCGGATCGAATCGATCGGATAGCGCCCGATGATGTGGCGGATGGTGAGGGCGTTGTAGAGATTGCCCCAGGAGACGAACTGTTCCTCGCGCGGGAGGCTGGCCCAGTCCTGCCCGGCAATGCGGGCGATGTAGGCGTCGAGGGCGGCGCGATCTGCGGCGCTGGCCTTGAGCGCGCCATAGTCGAAGCGGTTGAGGCCGTCAGCGCCGGGGCGGACGTAGCGCGAGAGGATGGCTGTCCAGTCGGCGTGGCGCGGGGCTGTGATGGACTTGTCCACCGCCTGCGCGGCCTGAACCGGTGCGGCCTCGGTTGGCGCTGCCTGAACTGGTGCGGATTGGGCCAGCGCGGGCAAAGCGAGGCAGGCGATGGCGGAGATCAGGCTGGCTGCGCGGTGAAAGGTCATGGCGTTCGCCTCCGGGTTTTCATGTCTTGGCTGAGCATGGTCATACCGACAGTTACACCGGAAATCGCCTCACGGCTCGGTGCCCGGCAGTCACGGCTGCGTGAGGGGCGAGGCTGGCCGTCGCCGACACCGGAACACAGACCGGCCATCAAGCACAAACCGCGCGTCAGACCAATTCCCGATATGGTCAACTGGCTTGCGCCTTGCTAATCGCAGCGCGCAGGTCGTGCGCAAGTGCGAAAACCGACAAAACAAAAGGCAGACAGACATGGATATCTCGAAAATCCCCTCGGGCCGCAGCCTTCCGGACGATCTCAACGTGATCGTCGAAGTCCCGCTCGGCGGCGAGCCGATCAAATACGAGATCGACAAGGCCTCTGGGGCGATGTTCGTTGACCGCTATCTGTACACGTCCATGCGCTATCCGGTGAATTACGGCTTCGTGCCGCACACGCTGAGCCTTGATGGCGATCCCATCGACGTGATGGTGGTCGGCCAGCGCGCGCTGGTGCCGGGGGCGGTGGTGCGGGCGCGTCCGGTCGGTGTTTTGCTGATGGAAGATGATGGCGGGGAGGACGAGAAGATCCTCGCCGTGCCGCATCCCAAGCTGACGCGGTTTTACGAGAAGATTCACAACTATACCGACCTGCCCGAGACGCTGTGCGACCGGATCGAACACTTCTTCAAGCACTACAAGGACATGGAGCCCAACAAATGGGTCAAGATCCGGGGCTGGGAAGGCGTCGACAAGGCGCGCGAACTCATCGTGCTGGCGCATGAGCGGGCCAAGACCGCCGAATGAGGCGCGATGCGGCGCCTGAACGGCGCGCGGTTGTGACGGGAAAGGAATACGGCTGATGGAATGGGACGTCTGGCTGGCGCTGGTCGGGCTGTTCCTTGCCGGGGGGCTGACGCCGGGGCCTGCGGTGATGCTGGTTGTTTCCTCGTCGCTGCAATACGGCTTCCGGCCGGCGCTTCTGCCTTCGCTGGGTGTTTCGGCGGCCAACCTTGTCTGGATCGGCCTTGCGGCCTCCGGGGCGGCCTTGATTGCAGCGCAGTTTCCGCAGGGCTTTCTCGCGCTGAAGATTGCCGGGTGCTGCTTTATCGTGTGGCTGGCCATCGGCCTTGTGCGCAATCCGCCCACGGGGCTGGGTGTGCGCGAGGCGGTGGTGCCGAAACGCGCGGCGCTGTTCGGGCGGGGGCTGGGCCTGCAACTCGCCAATCCGAACGCGCTGGTCTATTTCGGCGCGCTGCTGCCCGGCTATTTCGACCCCGCACGCGAGCTTTGGCTACAACTCCTCATCATGGTGGTGACGATCACGGTGACGGAGATGTTCGGCCTCGCCATCTATGCACGTCTCGCCGACAGCATGGCCCGCCGGTTCAGGTCCCCCCGGTTTTCAAAAGGGTTTGCCATCGTGGCGGCGGTCACAATGGCGGGGTCGGCAATCTATGCGGTGATCGCGACGAGTTGAGCGCGCAGCCGGGCGTTCAGGCTTCAGGCCGCAACGACATCGAACGCGCCGTTCTCCGGGTTTCGCCAATGCAGTTCACCCGAAGCGACCGCGAACCACGCGCCATGCAGGCGCAGATGACCGTTCGCCATGGCGTCGCGCACAAAGCGGAAGCTCTTCAGATTGTCGAGCGAACACCCGATGGCCTCATGTTCCAGCATGGTGATGAGCGCGCCGCGATCGGCGCAGCAGCCGAGCCGGTCGATGGCACGGGCATGAGCGGGTGCCATGATGTCGACCCACGGTGCGATGAACTCGCCCACGGGCTGTCCGTCATGGGCATTCAGGCAGGCATTCACGCCGCCGCAGCCGCCATGCCCCATGACCACGATGTCGGTCACGCAAAGCGTGGTCACGGCAAACTCCAACGCCGCGCTGACGCCGTGGCGGCCGCCGCCTGTTTCGTAGGGGGGGACGAGATTGGCGACATTGCGCACCACGAAGATCTCGCCGGGGCCGGTGTCGAAGATGGTCGCCGGGTCGACGCGGCTGTCGGCGCATCCGATGATCATCACGCTCGGAGACTGTCCGGCCGCGCTCAGCCTCTCGTATTTCTGGCGTTGTTCTGGCCAGCCATCGCTGCGAAACCGCGAGTATCCAGCCAGAAGGGTGTCGATTGCAGGCATGCTGCTGTCCTCATTTTCTGTTCGTTCGCATTGGGCTGTCTTGGTCAAACCTGCCGCAATGACAAGGATAATCTGGTTTCGGCCCCGCGTAAGTTGAGACTCGGTGTGGATTTCTGTTATAAGAACGCTTCGGACCACTTTGGCGGTCACGCGGGCATGGATGGGGTTGAAGATGGCCAGCAAGACAGAAGCACGCCGCCGCGCGGGACCAAAGCGCAGCGAGGCTTCCAAGGATGCCATCCTCGAAGCGGCCCGGCACGAAATGGCGGAAAATGGCTGGCGCGCCTTCAGCGTGGACAATGTTGCCCGGCGGGCGAGCGCCAGCAAGCAGACGATTTACCGCTGGTGGCCGTCCATCGCCTCGCTGTGCACCGAGAGCGTTATGTCCTCGCTTTCCCGCCGGGCGTCGGAGGCGACCGACCCGGTTGGACGGATTTGCGAACTCATCCTGCCGCTGGTGACATTCTGCCGGGTGCATGACGGGCAACATGCGCTGCGCGGGGCGGCGCTGGCGGCCGCTGATGATGACAATGCGCGTGATGTGATGCGCATCTGGATCACCAGCGAGGTGCGCGGACCGCTGCGGCTGATCCTGGCGGAACTGGCCGTCAAAGGGGTCTTGCGGCGCGACTGGGATGTCGACGAGGCCGTCGCCCACCTGCTCGGGCCGATCTGGTATCGGGTGCTGGTGGCAAACGCGCCGCTCAGTGAGGCTGTCGCACGCGAGCTTTCAGCGGGAATGCTTCGGGCCATGGGGCCGGAGACCGGGGCGGCGCGGTGAGCCGCCCGAAGACTCAGGATTATCCGCGACGGTAAACGGCAGATTTACGTCAATCCCCTAGGCTTGCCCTGAAATGGCCCGCAACAGTGGCCATGTAAAAGGCGCGGCACGGGATCGAATGTCGCGTTTGGGTGTTGTGTTGTTAATGGCAGTTCGTTTTGGAGTTCTTGGCCTTCTGGTGTTCGCTTTGGCGTCAGCGGGACACACGCAGCGCGTGCGCATCGTCGCTGACGATCTCGGCGATGAATTGAGCGCGCAACTGGTGGCCGTGCTGCCCGAGGAAAGCGCGGCCGAGACACCGCTTGAGGCGCGCAGACAGGCGCGGCGTGCGGCGGAGATATTGCGGGCCGAACTCAACACGCGCGGCTATCACGATCCGGAGATCGACTTTGCCGTCGAGCCGGGGCCGCCGCCAGTGCCGATGGTGCGTGTCGCGGCCGGGCGGTTGTTCACGATCAGCGATATCGAGGTGGAATGGACCGGCGCGCCGCCGCT
>JBGSUF010000280.1:0-4680 GCA_041736285.1 Hyphomonadaceae bacterium
AGGGCGGCCTGGGCGGCGGCCGTCTTCGCGGTGCGGGCGAGCTGGATGAATTCGGCGCGGTAGCCGAACGGGTCGTCGCCGCGCGCGCCCTGTGCCAGTTCGATCACCTGATCATAGCCATAACCCTTGGCGAGCCACGGATCGCCCCGCAGGAGCTGTCCATAGGCCGCCACAGCCGCCGAGAAGCGCACGTAATCCGGCGCGGCCGCAATCCCATCGACCCGGTCAGCTGTTGTGATGGCGCGTTCGACCAGCACGGAAATGTCCTCGCCGGGGGCCTTGTAGCGCAGCTTCAGGAAGCCGAACTCGTCCGACATCGCTCCGCTGGGCGGCGGCGCGTTGCCATAGCGTTTGGGATCGACCATGGCGGCGTCCGAGCCGCGCTGGACGATCTCGTAAATGGCCGTCACGCTCGCGCCGGAGCCGATCTCGCCGGCATCCACTGCGTCATTGTTGAAGTCTTCGCGGTTCAGCAACCGCGTTTCATAGCCGATCAGCCTGTATTCGGTGACGCGTGACGGGTTGAACTCCACCTGAATTTTCACGTCGTCGGCAATCGTGAAGAGGTTGGACTGCAAGTCATCAGACAGCAGCTTGCGCGCCTCGTTCAGCGTGTCGACATAGCCCGCCGTGCCGTTGCCTGCCTGGGCAATCTTCTGCATCAGCGCATCATTGTAGTTGCCGTCGCCAAAGCCCATCACGGAGAGATAGACGCCGGTTTCGCGCTTGCGGGCGACGAAATCCTCCAGCCGTTCGCCATCGGTGATGCCGACATTGAAGTCGCCATCGGTGAGGATCATGACGCGATTGACGCCTTCCGGGTCCAGGTTGCGCTCGGCGAGGGCGTAGGCGAGGCGCAGGCCCTCCCCGCCGGCCGTTGATCCGCCCGCGCTGAGGTTTTCGAAGGCGGCAAGGATCTTGCCCTTATCGCTGACTTTGGTGGGGGGCAGGACTTCACCGGCCGCGCCCGCATAGACGGCGATGGCGATGGTGTCGCCTTCATCCATGCCGTTGACCAGCATGGCCAGCGCCTTCTTGGCGAGGGGGAGCTTGTTCTCCTCCCCCATTGAGCCGGACACGTCGATGAGGAGGGTCAGGTTCACCGGCGGGCGCTCGTCGGGCACGATTTCAAGGCCCTGAATGCCGATATGGATGAGGTCGCGGCCCGGTCCCCAGGGCGAGGGAACGATGGTCACGCTGGTTGTGAAGGGCGTCTCCCCCGACTGCGGGACGGGGTAGGCGTAGTCGAAATAATTCACCAGTTCCTCGATCCGCACCGCGTCTTTCGGCGGCAGAACGCCGTCGGTCAGGAAGCGGCGAACAACGGCGTAGCTGGCCGTGTCAACGTCGATGGAGAAGGTGGAGACCGGCTCCTCGGCGACCAGCTTCACCGCGTTGATCTCGACATCCTCGTAGCGCTCGCGGTCGATGTCGCCGGGCACGGGCTGCGGAGCAATCTGGGCGTAGGATTCGCGGCTCCTGACGAGCGGCGGAGGCGGCGGGGTGGGCATGGCCATCACGGGCGCGTCCTGCGACCGCGAATTGGCGGTTCCGGTCACGGTGACCGTCTTGGCCTCTTCCACCTCGACGCTGCCTGCGCCTTGCCCGGCCTCGTCAACCTTTGTTGAACACGCCGCCACGAGTGCGATGGCCGCAACGCCGACCAGCCACTTCATCTGGAATTTCATCATCTTGCGTCCCCTGATTTGCCCGGTTATCGGGCGTCAATATGGCGGGAAGTTCATCCAATGCGAGCGGCGAAAATGTGACCGCGGCGCGTCACTGAGGTGAATTATCACGCGTCATCCGCTCCCGCGCCAGAGCCTCGGTGGCGGCGGTGAGCGCCTGGACACCCTCAGAGGCCGCCGGTCCGCCGTCATTGGCGACGATGAGAACCGCAAAGCCCTCCGCCGGAAAGACGACGGCTTGCGCGAACCAGAACGTGTTGGAGCCGGCATGGTAGAGCACGAGTATCTCACCGTTGGCCCCGGTCTCGACGCCCCAGCCGAGAGCGTAATCGCTTTGCGCTGGCCAGGGGGTCATCAGTCGCTCGATGCTGGCTGGCGAGAGAACATCGCCGCCGCCAACAAGAAAGAGGCGGACGAATTTCGCCCAGCCGCCGAGGGTGAAGTGCATCGTCCCGGCAGGCCCCATGGCGAGCGGGTTGTCCGCCATCGAATTCTGTCCCATCGGACGGCCATAGCGGTGACCCTCCGGTTGATCTCCGAGCGGCGGCCCGAAGCCGAACTCGCCAATTTCAAGCCCGGTGGCAGTGAGGAATTCGGCCACCTGATCCTCCCATGGCGCCCCGCCGGATTCCAGCGCCGCACCGACGGCGACATAGCCGAAATTGGAATACTCGAATGCGCCGCGCTGTGGCCCCGGCGGCGATGCAAGGCGCTCGGACAACAGGTTTGCCCGCTGGGTCTTGAGATCGGCCTCGTCGACGCGCGCTGTCAGCAGGAAGACGCCCGGAAACTGGTCAATCCCGGACCGGTGGGCGAGGAAGGCCTCCACGGGGATGTCAGCCCAGCCGGCATCTGCGCCGTCTGCGACATCTCCGAGCAGCGAGACGAGCGGCATACCCCATTGCGCCCGGCCCTGATCGACCCGGCGCGCGAACATGGCCGCCGTGATGGCCTTGGTGTCCGACCCGATATGCCAGAGGTCATCCACCGTGACCGCGACGCCCGATCCGGCACGCCGCTCACCCGAAACCGCTGCGGCGATCATCCCGCCATCCGCCGTCACGATGGCTGCGGCCATGGCGGGAATGCCAGCGTCGGCGCGCGCGGTATCAACGGCCGATTTCAGCGCGAGGGCGAGCGCGTCACCTTCCGGGGACATCTGGAGGGTTGGGGTTGGGGTTGGGGTTGGGGTTGGGGCCGGGGTTTGTGTTGGGGTCTCGGTCCCGGCGGAAGCGGGCAATGACGTTTCCCCCTCGCCGCAGGCCGCAAGCCCAAGGAGCGCCGCGACGCCGGCGACCACCGCAAATGTCAGCGAGCGCAGGTCTGTCATGGTGTCACCTCCCCTTTGCCGCCGGCCCTTTGCGCCGAACCTTTACGCCGAACCTGTGCGCCGAACCTGTGCGCCGGAATTCACTCCGGCTGAATGTAATCGCTGATGAGGCCGAGCGGCAATGTCGTTGTCCGCTTGGTGACGTTGATGACGATGCGTGACTGGACATCCGAAACCAGGCCCAGCGCCAGGAGCTTGTCGCGCAGGAAATCATCATAAGTGTGCATGTCGATGGTGACGACACGCATGACATAGTCGACCGCGCCGGTGACCGTCATGCACTCGATAACCTCCGGCCATTTCGCAACCGCCTTCTCGAACTTTTCAAGGTTCTCGCGGCTCGGCAGGCCGAGCTTGACGGAGGCCACCACCTCGAAATTGAGGCCCAGCTGCTGCCGATCGAGCAGGGTGACGCGCTTCTGAATCGCGCCCTGCTCTTCCAGCCGCTTGATGCGTCGCCAGCATGGCGATGATGACAGGCCGACCCGGTCCGCAATGTCGGCGACCGACAAAGCCGCGTCGCGCTGGATCAGGTCGAGAATCTTGGCGTCGATGGCGTCGAGCTGAAGTGACAAATTTTGCTCCAATTCTCTGTTTATGGGGTAATTCATGCCACAAACAGCACAAAAATCAACAAGATGGGCAAGATATTTCGCCAAAAATCAGAAATATTTCACATGCGCGCAGAGGGCATGTGCCCGTTCCGCTCGCGACGGTGCAAGACAAAGCTTCCGGGAGGGTTTCTCACCGGGTCTTTAGCAACCGCCGACGCCTCCCCCTAGAGACCTGAACCGATCCGGAGACGCCCGATGAAACATCGCGAGATCACTCTGAACGACAAATACGATCTCGTGAAGGGTCATGCCTACATGACCGGCATTCAGGCGCTCGTCCGCCTGCCGCTCGACCAGAAGCGGCTCGATCTCAAGGCCGGTCACAACACGGCCGGCTTCATCTCCGGCTACCGCGGCTCCCCGCTTGGCGGCTACGACCAGCAGTTGCGCAGCGTTCAAAAACGCCTTGATGCGCATGACATCAAGTTCTGGGAGGGGCTGAACGAAGACCTTGGCGCAACCGCCGTCTGGGGCAGCCAGCAACTCGGCCTGTTCCCCGGCGCGCGCTTTGATGGCGTGTTCGGCATCTGGTATGGCAAGGCCCCCGGCGTTGACCGGACGGGCGATGTGTTCAAGCACGCCAATTTCGCCGGCACGTCGGCGCTGGGCGGCGTTCTGGCCATTTCGGGCGACGATCACAACTGCAAGTCCTCCACCCTGCCCTCGCAGTCGGAATACGCGATGGCCGACGCGGAAATCCCGACGCTCAATCCCGCCTCCATCCAGGACGTGCTCGACTACGGCATTCATGGCTGGGCGATGAGCCGGTTCTCCGGCGCATGGGCTGGCCTGATCGCGCTCGCCGACACGATGGATTCCGGCGCGGTTGTGGATGTCGACCTCGAACGCCTTGTGATCCGCCGTCCGCACCTCGACCTGCCGGAAGACGGCGTCCACATGCGCCGCGGCGATGATCCGATGGCCAAGGAATTCCGCCTGCGCAATTTCAAGCTCCCCGCCGCGCAGGCCTATGTCCGGGCCAATGGGCTCGACCATGCGCTGGTGTCGGCCGGTCGGCCACGGCTCGGCGTGATCGTGACCGGGCAGG
>JBGSUF010000322.1:0-11966 GCA_041736285.1 Hyphomonadaceae bacterium
CGCATCAGTTCTGGCTGGCCGACAGCCGCGGCGGCCTGCTTTTCATCGAGGCCGAGCTTGCGTCCCTCGGCGTAGAGCATTGGCCGCCCGAGCGCGATCGCGCCGGACGAAACAAGGATCACCTCCCGTCCGGACGCCTTCAGCGCTGCGATGTCCGCCATCAGGTCGCCGATCCAGCCGGAACGCGCGCGCCCGGTCCGGCCCTCGGCAATAAGCGCCGAGCCGGTCTTGACGACGATACGCCCTGCAAAGGCAAAGGGATGCGACATGGCCGACGGATAGGGCACAAGCATGCCCGCAGCGCAAGGCCCCCAGCGCTTTCGGGGTCAGAACTTGCGCCAACGAAAAACCCCTCCCCGACGCGCGGGGAGGGGCCTGTCATGTCAGTCCGGCTCTTTGCCGATCACATAACTTTGGTGATCAGGCGGTGACCCGCGCGCGCGGCGCGGCGGCCTTGACCGCATCATCCACATAGGGCTCGAACTTGGCGAAGTTCTTCACAAACATCTCTGCAAGCTTTGCAGCCTGCGCATCATAAGCGCGCGGATCGGCCCAGGTCTGGCGCGGATCGAGGATCGCCGCATCGACACCCTTCAGCGACACCGGCACCTCAAAGCCGAAAGTCTCATCGGTGCGGAACTGCGCATTCATCAGCGAACCATCCAGCGCGGCATTGAGCAGCGCCCGCGTTGCCCTGATCGGCATGCGATGGCCGGTGCCGTAGGCTCCGCCCGTCCAGCCAGTGGAGACCAGCCAGCAATTGACGTCGTGCCGGGCGATGAGATCGCGCAGCAGATTGCCATACTCGCTCGGGTGGCGCGGCATGAACGGCCCGCCAAAGCAGGTGGAGAAGGTCGCCGTCGGCTCGGTCACGCCCTTTTCGGTGCCGGCCACCTTGGCGGTGTAGCCCGACAGGAAGTGATACATGGCCTGCGCCGGGGTGAGACGCGCAATCGGCGGCATCACGCCGAACGCGTCGGCCGTCAGCATGATCAGGTTCTTCGGCTGGCCGCAGCGGCCGGTCTCCGAGGCATTCGCGATCGCCGAGATCGGATAGGCCCCGCGCGAGTTTTCCGCCAGCGAGCCGTCGTCGAGGTCAAGCTCGCGGGTTTCCGGGTCCATCACCACGTTTTCGAGCACCGTGCCCCACTGACGCGTGGTCGCGAAGATTTCCGGCTCCGCGTCGGCCGACAGCTTGATCATCTTGGCGTAACAGCCGCCCTCGAAGTTGAAGAGACCATTCTCCGACCAGCCATGCTCGTCGTCGCCGATCAGGATGCGGCTGGCATCGGCCGAAAGCGTGGTCTTGCCGGTGCCCGACAGGCCGAAGAAAATGGCCGCATCATCGTTTTCGCTGGTGTTGACCGAGCAGTGCATCGGCATGACGCCCTTCGCGGGCAGCAGGTAATTCAAGATTGTGAAAACCGACTTCTTGGTCTCCCCGGCATAGGACGTGCCGCCGATCAGCACCAGCTTGCGCGCAAAATTCACCGCGATCACCGTTTCCGAACCGGCGCTGGTGCCGTGACGGGCCGGATCGGCCCTGAAGCTCGGCAGGTTGATGATGGTGAATTGCGGGGTGAAGCCATCAAGCTCTGCCGCCGTTGGCACCCGCAGAAGATGGCGGATGAACAGCGAATGCCAGGCCAGTTCGCTGACCACGCGCACCGGCAGGCGATGATCGAGGTCTGCGCCGCCAAAAAGGTGCTGTTCAAACACCTCGCGGCCGGCAAGGTGCGCCTTGAAGTCGGCCCACAGCACATCGAAATGCTCCGGCGTCATCGCCGCATTATTGTCCCACCAGACCGTGTTTTCGGTCGAGGCATCGCGAACCGTGAACTTGTCCTTCGCCGAGCGGCCGGTGTGCTGTCCGGTCCGCACCACGAGCGGCCCGCCGGCCGCCACCTCGCCTTCGCCGCGACGAACGGCCTCCTGATAGAGCCGTGGCTCATTCCAGTTCTTCAGGACGGATTTCGCGCTGGCGCCGATATCGGGCCATTCATTGCCGGTGTTCAACATGTCGTTCCCCACTCTATTGTTTGTCGACCTTGCCTGTGCACGGCACCGTTTTTCGGGCCTCTCCGGGCGCGCTGTGCCGTGCTCCTGAACGCCAGCAATGCAATTGGCGTGCTGGCCTGATGGCTGCCCATTACGCCTGTATTGACCGGCTCCGCAACGACTTCCGGCGCATTTTCCCGATGACAACGTTGCCAACAATCACAAGGCGAATCAGCCGTCGCTCCGGCGTCCCGATTCGGCTCAGAAGCTGGCACGCACACGGAGGAAAAAGGCGGCGGCGCCCGGCCCTGAAGTGTCTCCTGCGCCTTGACCGCCCCTCGGCGGTGAGCGATTGGTTAACGGCGCTTCGCTGCACAGGGGAAAACCATGTCCGCTCGTCTCATCGCAACCAGCCTGCTCGCCGGCCTCCTCCTCACAGCCTGTGACGGTGTGAGAGTTCCGGGCGCTGCCCCTGCGGGCGAGACCCCGCCCATATCCGCCTCCGGTCAGGACACCGGACCCGGCACGCCCGTGGAGACGACCTCACCGACAGACACGGGCACACCGACGACGGTCCCAGGCACCGAAGGCACCGCGCCGGACGATGGCGGCCTTCCCGGCGACCCGGCAGAGCCAACAAATGTTGACGGCGACCCTGTCGTGGACGGCGAGCCCACCGCGCCCGACAATCCGGTCGACCTGCCACCCCCGCTGTCCAGCCTGACCGAGATCAACGCCGTCAACTGCCTCGTCTTCTCCAGCGACAGCGTCACCGTTGCCGAACTCATGGACGCGCGCGATCCCGAGCCAAGCGTCGGCCTGGCCGCCGTCAACGGCCAGTCGGCCCTGCGCGCCAGCTATCCCGGCATCGTCAAGATGCAGCCGGCCGAGGATCTTGGCGGCGGCGCGGTCGCCCATGGTCATTGCGGCGCAACCCGGATTGCCAACAACTGGTTCGTCACCGCTTCGCACTGCCTGGACGGTGGCTATGACCGGATCGAATTCATCGTCGGCGCGGAAACCCTCACCTCCCCGACAGCCCTGCGCATCGTTGGCGAACGCGCCATCTGCCACGCCGCCTATGGCGGAGCGGTGGAGCGCTATTCAAACGACGTGGCGCTGGTGGAGATCAGCGACGAGGTCGCGGCGCAGCTCACGGCCATCCCGATCGCCTCCCTTGCTGCGCCGACGCAGACCTTTACCCCGCGCAATTATGGCGAGGCCTGGGTTGCAGGGTGGGGCCTGACCAATTTCGCGGCCGGGCGGCTCTCCAATGACCTGCTCAGCGCCCGCGTGAGGGTCACGAATGTCGGCCCTGCCCTCATCCTCACCCAGAGCATTGGCGGCGCAGGCCCCTGCATCGGCGACAGCGGCGGGCCGCTCTATGTCGAGGAGAGCGACGGCACGCGCCGCCTTGTCGGTGTTCTGTCCGCCGTCGAGGGCAATGCCAGCAACAAGTTCTGCGAGGGCACCTACACCGCCCGCTTCACCAACCTTCGCGGCTTCACCGGCTGGATTGATGATGTGATTGCGGCGTGCGAGAGCGACTCGGCCCTTTGCGACGTTCCCGGCTGAGGCATTCCGGCAGGATGACCTATCGCACGCTTGACCCGGCCAGCATCATCAGGACGCTGGAACGCCTCAACGCCCGCATTGTCGAGCGTTTCCCGGCACGTGGCCTGTCGAATGTCTGCGACGAACTCCTTGCCCTCGCGCAGGAGGACGCAGGCAATGCCGCGCGTCTGGCACGTCCGTTCTGGGGGCTTCGCTTCCTGATCACGGTCATCCTGATCGGCGGGGCCATTGCCCTGGCGTATTCGGCATGGATCTGGCGCACGCTTCCGCCCGTCGAGGCGGAAACCTTCAGCGCCTTTCAGGGCATTGAGGCGCTGATGAACATCATCATCCTCACCGGCGCCGGCGTCTGGTTCCTGTTCAACCTGGAGACGCGGATCAAGCGCGGGCGCATCCTCGCCGACCTGCACGAGCTGCGCGCCATCGCACATGTCATCGACATGCACCAGCTCACCAAGGATCCGATGGTCGCGCTGGGCCGCGGCACCGCAACGGCGTCCAGTCCCCAGCGTGACATGACGGCGTTCGAGCTTGGCCGCTATCTCGACTATTGCTCGGAAATGCTGTCGCTGATCGCCAAGCTCGCCGCCCTCTACATGGCGACCTCGCGCGATCCCATGGTCGGGCAGGCGGTTGACGAGATTCAGGACCTCACCACCTCGCTCTCGGGCAAGATCTGGCAGAAAATCCTCATCCTCGACCCCGGCGGCCAGCGGCCCGTCTCCACGCCCCCCACCGCCTTCGACGCCGAGACCGGAGAGGATGTCGTCAACCGCAATTGCTCCCCCCTCCACCCCTTCGCCATCGGGGATTAGAGGGGCGCTACAACTCGATTGCGAGTTTTCCCCTGAAGCAACCAAGCGTGGCGCTCAGATCTGGCGTGATCAGCATACGGCAGAACTCCATCTCCTCCTGCGGCGTCAGATCGGCTTCCATACCGGAAAACGGGATCTTCAGGGAGCAACTGCTCCCATCCCACACCCCCGTCATGGGGTTTCCGCCCCCTACACACTCAAGCGTCGACACATTGACATTCCACAGCCTGCCAAGCGCCTCATCTGGCTGGTGCGCAGCGGACGAGCCCATCATGTCAACGCCATCCACCTCGAACGCGGCGAGGCGTGTGGCCCGATAATGACCCGGCTTGTCGCGAACGAATGTTTCCTCAACCGTGAATTTGACTTTTCGGGCCGAGAATTCTGCTGACCGAGCAGTCACGACCGACTGCGCCCGCTCATTTCCGAAGAGGGTGATTGTCTTCTGCTCTTCCGCAGAAGTCGAGAGACACAAGAAGAACGCAGAAAGTGCAAACGTGACGGATTTCAAAGTTTTGATCGTCATGTGACGCACACTCCGTTATTGCTCACATCATTGCTTGGGCCGAGCGCACTGGTCAGCTCCGCGAGCAATTCAGAGTATATTCCATCGAGCTATCGATCATCAACACGCAGAACACGTCGTCCTCTGCCGGTCCAGCTGCATAGTCATTGCCCATGATTGCGAGTCGAAGACTGCAGGTCTCATTGCCTGGCAGTACCGATTCATGGACGCATTCAGCGGTCGAGATGTCAGCATAGCCGAACCCGGAGAGAACATCGTCGAAAGCGGCAAAAACGTCTGATCCACTCATGTCTCTGCCGTCAACGGAGAGCAACTTCAGCCTTACCGTTCGGTATCTCGGCGGAAGCTCAAGGTTTACTTCCTCCTCAATACGGTAAGAAATGCTTCTATCTCTGAAGCCCGCATCATAAACTGTTGTAGAATTGATTGGTTTCTGATTTCCGCGGATGACTATTTTATCAACTGTCTGAGCTGACGAAGAAAGACAAAACGGAGAATCTATCAATACGCAGATCACCATTGTATAAAAAAACAATTTCATATTGAACATGCTGGATCTCCGTAATCTACTTCACTCTCCGAGCCCGGAATGTTGTCATACTTGTCTCCATTAAAGACAAAAACATCTTCAATACTAAATTGTCGAATGTGACCGTATGCATCGACGATATACATCGACAAAGCCCCAATCTGAGCATATCCACCTGATACAAGCTGAAAAAAGGCATCCCAGTCACCCTGTGAAGGTGCAAAATTTCTCAGATCGGATAAGGAGCCGTAACCAATATCTGGGTGGTTATGTACTTAACCCAAAATGCCGCCCTGTGCCAAATCACTGGGCAATCCAAGCTCGGCCTGAGGTGCCAATAACCCAGCAAGCAATGCTTCAATCACAGTCATCCCCCTGAACAATTCCGTCGTGACAATTTCACCATTTGTGTTGCGATAAATGATCGCTCCGTATTCACGAGACTGCCAGTCAGGCTGCTGTCGGATGAGATCTTGAATCTCTCTCGCAGCGTCGTCGACCATATTTTCCGTCTGGCATGGGTCAGGAAATTGCCATGGCGGGGTAGCTTCACCCCCGCCACCGCCATATTGAATCGGGATCAGAACTTCCCCGGGCAACACGCCTTCGAAAAAGTAATGCAGCCACAAGAGATCGTCTTGCGTGCCGCGCTGACCTGTCACGCGAACTTCAGGCATGGTCATTTCGTCATCGAAACCGCCCGGAAATGGATGGTTGTACGATCCGTAATCAACATCACCCCAATCAAAAATATCCATAATAGCGCCCCAGATTGAGAGCGATCTTCCTTACTAGGTTAACCGAGATCCGCGGAGCCCGCAATACGGTGACATGATAGTCCGTGATCGCGCCATCACCCCTCCAAACGCCCCTGCGCTGCCCCCATCTTCCCCTCATGCAGTCCTTTGCCGACCTCCTCGAACGCCTCATCCTGACGCCTTCGCGCAATGCCAAGGTGGCGCTTCTGGTGGATCACTTCCGGCGCACGCCAGACCCTGATCGCGGCTGGGCTGTCGCGGCGATCACGGGGGGTCTCGACATTCCGGGCGTCAAGGCCGGGGCTGTTCGCGCGCTCGCCGAGGACCATCTCGACCCTGTGCTGTTCGTGCTGTCTTATGATTATGTCGGCGACCTGGCGGAGACTGTCAGCCTGATCTGGCCGGACAGCGGGCTGACGGGCGATCCGCCGCCGCTCTCGCGCGTGGTTGAAACACTGCAGGAGGCAACCCGTGCCGAGGGTCAGGGCCTGACACGTGTGTATCTCGACCAGATGGGGCCGTCGGCGCGCTGGGCACTCCTCAAGCTTGTGACCGGGGGTTTGCGCATCGGCGTGTCCGCGCGGCTAGCCAAGCAGGCGCTGGCCGAGTTTGGCGGCCAGAACGTCAACGACATTGAGGAAATCTGGCACGGCCTCGCCCCGCCCTATGGCGAGCTTTTCCGCTGGCTCGAAGGCGGCGGACCGAGGCCCAAGCCTGATCTCGCCGCACCATTCCGCCCGGTCATGCTGGCCCATCCGCTCATTCCGAAGGCCGAGCGGGACAATCCGGACGCGGTCGACCCGGCGCTGATCCGGCCGGAAATCTACGCCGCCGAATGGAAATGGGATGGCATCCGTGTGCAACTGGCCTGTGAGCGCGGCGCACGCCGCATCTACACCCGCACCGGCGACGACATCTCCCACGCTTTCCCGGACGTGATCACCGCGATGGCATTCGAGGCCGCGCTCGATGGCGAACTCCTCGTGCGCCAGAAAGATGGCGGCGTTGCCCCTTTCAACGACCTGCAGCAAAGGCTGAACCGCAAGACCGTCAGCCCGAAACAGATGGCGAGCCATCCGGCCTTCATCCGCGTTTATGACCTCCTCAGCCTCGATGGCGAAGACTTGCGCGCACGCCCGTTTTCGGAGCGCCGCGCGCGCCTGGAAGCCTTTGTTGCATCGCAGGCCACATCAGACCGGCTCGACCTTTCCCCGCTCGTCCCCTTCACCGGGCTTGAGGCGCTGGAGGCGGCGCGCCGCCATCCGCCCGCACCCGAAATCGAAGGGCTGATGCTCAAGCGCTGGGATTCGGTCTATGAGCCGGGCCGGCCGAAAGGCCCGTGGTTCAAATGGAAGAAGGACCCTCACCTGATCGACGCCGTGCTGATGTATGCCCAGCGCGGGCACGGCAAGCGCTCGTCATTCTATTCCGACTTCACCTTCGGCGTCTGGCGCACGACTAATGGCGCGGAGGAACTCGCCCCGGTCGGTAAGGCTTATTTCGGCTTTACCGACGATGAATTGCGCCAGCTCGACAAGTTCGTGCGCGACAACACGACCGACCGTTTCGGCCCGGTGCGTGCGGTCACCGCAAGCCGCGACGCCGGTCTGGTGCTGGAGGTCGCCTTCGAGGGGCTGCAGCGCTCGCCCCGCCACAAGTCCGGCATCGCCATGCGCTTTCCGCGCATCCATCGCATACGCTGGGACAAGCCCGCCGCCGAGGCTGACCGGATCGAGGCACTCGAAGCGCTGCTTCCGGCCTGACCGGAAGGGCGCGGTTCACATCACGAAGCCGCCATCGTCCTCATCGGTGGGGTTGGCGGCCTCAACGTCGAACATTTCGCGGATCTGCTCCATGGCGTCTTCTGTGGAACGGGCGCGGCCCGACTGGACGAAAGCGCGGGCATAATGGCGCGCAAGGTCTGCGAGAAACAGCCCGACCTCGTCCAGCCCCTGAAAGTAATTCGGGTCGAGCATGACCGTCTGGCCTTCGCCGGCGGCCTCATTGTCCTCGGCATAAGGCCCCTCAGCGGCCGGGAAAGCCATCAGAAACGGCTGCGGCCCGGTCGTCTCATTGTCAGACATCAGCTCTGCTCCTGTCCTGCCTCGACGCGCGCCGCAATCGACTCGATCCGGGCCGCCGCCTCCGAAAGCGCCGCTGCCGCTTTCGACATGAAGGCTGTCGGCACCGCTCCCGCCTGCGCGTCCGACAATTCATCCAGAAGCGCAAGGCCCGCAATCAAAAGGAGCCGCGCCTCGCCGATATCGCCAACCGCCATTGCGATGCGACGCACGCGCTGGTCCAGTTCTGTGGCGAGGCCTTGCAGACGCTCCTCCTGCCCGTCGGCGCAGGCCACGGAATAGCGATGATTGTTCACGATGATGTCGGCCTTGGCCATCTTGATCGGCGTCTCCTGAACACGGCGCGCGCGCCGCACGATATGACCTACTGGACGCGGCCGAGAGCTGCCCTGACTTCTGCAATTGCCGCGCCAAGCGCTTCGGACGCTTCGTCGGCGATCTCCTCAAGCTCCTTCTCCCGCGACAGCGAGGAGTCGAGTTCATCGGCCAGCCGCGCGCGGTCGGCGATCAGCACGTCCAGTTCGTCGCGGGCCTTGTCCTGCTGGCCCATATTCTCGAACAACCCGTCCACGCTCCCCTCAAGCCGGTTCAGCGCCCGCGTCAGCCGGCCGATGGCGTTGTCGAGATCAAAGAAGGCTTCGGCCACGTCGGTTTCTCCCATTCCTTCCGGAACATCTCACCAGTTAACCCCTAATGCGCCCGAACGCCAAGCGCCGAGCGTGTCTACGCCATCCGTTCACGCCAAACACCCATTTCCAAACGCTTTTTTCGCCTGCGCGGACCTGACAACGATGTCTTTGTGCATCTGGCACCGGTCTGACTGGACGCGCCCGAAAGCGGCGTCTAAACGAGCGGGGATTTCGGAACTCCGGCCCGCCGCTTGCAAGGCGCCCGGCAGGATGGTGCCGGGAATGATCGGGGAAACCAGCCCCGAAGCGGTCAAAAGGAGACGTGAACATGGCAGTGCGTGTTGCAATCAACGGGTTTGGCCGGATCGGCCGTCTGGTCCTTCGTTCGATCATCGAGCATGACCGGGACGATATCGAAGTCGTCGCCATCAACGATCTCGGACCGGTCGCGACCAACGCCCACCTTTTGCAGTATGACTCAGTCCACGGGAAACTGCCCGTGCAGGTTCGCGTCGACGGCGACCGCATCATTGCCGGCAAGCACACTTTCCTCTGCACTGCCGTTCGCGATCCGAAAGAGCTGCCGCACCGCGAGATGGACGTCGACATCGCGATGGAATGCACCGGCATCTTCACCTCTCGTGAAACGGCCGCCCTGCACCTCGAAGCGGGGGCAAAGCGCGTCATCGTCTCGGCCCCGGCCAGCGGCGCCGACAAGACCATCGTCTTCGGCGTCAACCACAACACCCTGACCGCTGACGACCGCGTGATCTCGAACGCCAGCTGCACCACCAACTGTCTGGCCCCGGTCGCCAAGGTGCTGAACGACGCGGTCGGCATCGAGCGCGGCTACATGACCACCATCCACTCCTACACCGGCGACCAGCCGACGCTCGACCGGATGCATTCGGATCTCTACCGCGCCCGCGCCGCCGCCTCTTCGATGATCCCGACCTCGACCGGCGCCGCCAAGGCTGTCGGCCTGGTCCTGCCGGAACTCAAGGGCAAACTCGACGGCTCGGCCATCCGCGTGCCGACACCGAACGTGTCGTGCGTCGACCTCGTGTTCGAAGCCAGCCGCGACACCACCAGGGAAGAGATCATCGCCGCCATCATCGCCGCTGCGGATGGCCCGATGAAGGGCGTTCTCGCCTACACCGACCAGCCGCTGGTCTCCTCAGACTTCAACCATGACCCGGCATCCTCCACATTCGCCCTCGACCAGACGCATGTGCTGGAGGGCCGCATGGTCCGCATCCTGTCCTGGTATGACAATGAGTGGGGCTTTGCCACACGCATGAGCGACACCGCCGTCGCCTTCGCAAAGCTGATCTGAGCCGCGCGCGCAAGGCCGGCCGAAAAGGGAAACTGTCATGAGCGTGGGCGCCCCCGTCGAGTTCTGGAATGACCGCTACGGCGAGGACGGCCACGCTTACGGCACCCGGCCAAGCCGGCTTCTTCTGGGCTGGAGAGACCTCCTTCCGGCGTCCGGCAAGGCTTTGGTCCCCGGCGCCGGGCAGGGACGTGACGCCGTGTTCCTGGCCCAGTCCGGTCTCGATGTCCTCGCCCTCGACCTCTCCCCTGTCGGCCTCGCCGCCGCCGATCAGCTTGCAAAGGACGCAGGCGTCACGCTTGAAACCCGCGTTGTCGACCTTCTGAACTGGGACTGGCCGAAGGACAGCTACGACGTCATTGCAGCGATATTCCTGCACATGCCTTCGGCCTGGCGAAAGCCGCTCCACCAGAACATGGTCGATGCGCTTCGCCCCGGCGGGCTGATCTTCCTTGAAGGTTTCACCGCCGAACAGATCGACTTTCAGGAAGACTACAATTCCGGCGGCCCGCCCGATGTC
Source organism: Hyphomonadaceae bacterium (assembly GCA_041736285.1). GTDB lineage: Bacteria > Pseudomonadota > Alphaproteobacteria > Caulobacterales > Hyphomonadaceae > JBGSUF01. The sequence goes on from JBGSUF010000322.1 coordinate 10,765, forward strand.
GACATGCTGTTCGAGCCGGAAGACGTGCTTGAGGATTTCGACGGCATGGAGCCGGTCGCGATCTGGGGCGGCACCGAGCACCTCACCGAAGGATCCTATCACCAGGGTCCGGCCGCCCTGTTGCGCGCCATCTTCCGCAAAGCCTGACTCATAGGAACGAAATCATGACCGCATTCCGGGACATCGAATCGGCGGGTGACCTCACCGGCAAGGTTGCGCTTGTGCGCGTCGACTTCAACGTGCCGATGGACGGCGCGCGCGTCACCGACGACACCCGGCTGCGGGCTGGCATTGAAACTGTCCAGACGCTGCGCACGCAGGGCGCAAGGGTCGCGCTCCTGTCCCATTTCGGACGCCCGAACGGCCAGCGCGCCGCCGCGTTCAGCCTCGCCCCGATCTCCGCAGCCTTTGCGCAAGTTCTTGGCTCGCGCGTTGATTTCGTCGGCGACTGCAAGGGAGAGCATGTGCGCGCGGCCATTGCCGACCTTCCGCCCGCCGGCGTCATCCTGCTTGAAAACACCCGCTTCTACGCCGGCGAGGAAGCGGGCGACCCGGACCTCGCAGCCGACATCGCAAGGCTTGGCGACCTTTATGTCAACGACGCATTTTCCGCCGCTCATCGCGAGCACGTCTCCACCGCCACGCTCGCCCGCCTGCTGCCCGCCTATGCCGGAAAATCCATGCAGCGCGAACTGGAAGCGCTCGACGCCGCGCTCGGCAATCCCCAGCGCCCGGTGGTCGCCCTTGTCGGCGGCGCAAAGGTCTCCAGCAAGATCGACCTGTTGTCCAACCTTGTCGGCAAGGTCGACACGCTGATCGTCGGCGGCGGCATGGCCAACACCTTCCTGCATGCACAAGGCATGAAGGTCGGCAAATCGCTGTGCGAACCGGACCTCGCCGAGACTGTCGGGCGCATCATGGCCGCGGCGAAGGCATCGGGCTGCACGATTGTCCTGCCGGATGATGTCGTCGTCGCCCGCGAGTTTCGCGCGAACGCTCCGCACCGCACCTGCGGCGCGGCCGATGTCGAGGCTGACGAAATGATCCTCGACGCTGGCCCGCGCACGGTCGACCGGATCGCTGCCATCTTCTCGGAGTCCCGAACCCTGGTCTGGAATGGCCCGCTCGGCGCCTTCGAGCTTGAGCCGTTCGATACCGCGACCGTCAGCGCCGCCCGGGCCGCAGCCCGGCTGGCCGCCGCC
>JBGSUF010000335.1:0-4462 GCA_041736285.1 Hyphomonadaceae bacterium
GTCGAAGTCCGGGATTTCGGCAACCGGCGGGGTCTCGCGCATGAAGGCGGCGTGGGGCGAGCCATCCGGCGCGGCGCGGCCGGTGTGCCAGAATTCCTTCAGGTCGGCGGCGGATTGTCCCTTGGCGTTTTCCTGTCCGAAGGGCGTGTAGCCGCGCTGTCCGCCGCCGGCCGGATCGAAATAGGCGCGCTTGGCCTGTGTCGGCATGGCGAAGAAGGCGCGCGCGGCGGCCTCGGCCTCGGCGATGATGGCGTGGGGCAGGCCATGCTCGCTGATGACGGCAAAGCCGGTTTCGCGGAAGGAGCGGCCGATGGCATCGGCCACGCTTTCGGGGTCAGCGGCGAAGGCGGAGAAGGGGATCGGCTCGAACAGGGCATCACTGTCAGGGGCGGACATCGGGACTCCATCGGCGAAGTGTTGCCGAACTTGTGAAGGCGGGTTGGTGGCATGAGGCTGTTTTCGTGCTCATATCCTCTTTGCCGCAAGACGGACAAAATGGGACATGCCACAATGACGCAGCCGATCCAACTCCTCTACTGGCCGACGCCCAACGGGTGGAAAATTTCCATCGCGCTCGAAGAAATGGGCCTGCCCTACGAGATTCAACCGGTGAATATCGGCAAGGGCGATCAGTTCGCGCCGGACTTCCTGAAGGTCAGCCCGAACAATCGCATGCCGGCCATTATTGATCCGGCCGGTCCGGACGGGCAGGAAATCGCGGTGTTCGAGAGCGGGGCCATCCTGCAGTATCTGGCACGCAAGTCGGGCATGTTTGGCGGCGCAAACGCTCGCGAGCAGGCCGAAGTCGAAAGCTGGCTGATGTGGCAGATGGGCGGGCTCGGCCCGATGGCGGGGCAGACGCACCATTTCCGCCAGTATGCGCCGAAGATCGAGAGCGATCCGGTCAAGCTGGAATATGGGGTGAACCGCTACACCAACGAGACCGGGCGGCTCTATGGCGTGCTCGACCGGCGGCTTGCAGACCGGGAATTTGTGGCCGGGCCGCTGTCGATCGCCGACTTCGCGATCTGGCCATGGGTGGTGCCGTGGAAGAACCAGGGTCAGGATCTCGACGCCTTTGCCAATGTGCGCCGCTGGTTTGATGCGCTGCGTGAGCGGGAGGGCTTCAAGCGCGGCTTTGCTGTCGGCGATGAACTTCGCAGCCAGCTTGGCGCCGACACCAAGGAGGCCGAGGAGGCCCGCAAGATACTTTTCGGCCAGAAAGCGACCTAGAGAGCTCGCTGTCCGGCCTGAAACGAGACCTGCGCAGGTGGGCGGGGTGGCGCATGGCCGCCCTGTTCACGGCCCGCGCAAAGGATCATGAATCAATCCGTTTGTATTGTTTACGAACAGATTTCGAAAATGCCCGTCAAGGCAGCGCGCTTAACCAACCCGCAATCTTCCGAGACCAATCTCTGCTTGTGGCCGCGTAGAGCGGCTGAAGTGGTGATGAAGGATCGGAGGCCCCCAAAAAGCCCCTGTCCTTGGACAAAGGAAAGACAGATGGCTTACAGTGATAATTCCATGGTTTTCGGCGGGGTTTTTGAGGCCGAAATACTTGTCGCGCCGGCCAGCCCGGAAAGCGTCCTCACAGGCGAGAGCGACGGCGACGCCATTTACCGTGTCGGCCTCGCTTACGCCAATGGCGTGGACGTGGAAGCCGATCTGGTCGCGGCGCACAAATGGTTCAACCTCGCAGCCATGAAGGGCTCGGCCGAAGCGAAGATCTGCCGTCAGGAAATGGCCGACATGCTGACCAGCGATGACATCCGCACCGCGCTCAAATCAGCGCGCGAATGGCTGGACCAGATGAACTGAGGGCGTTGCTGACTTCTTGATAAGAATTGGAAAGTTGCTGTGCTGCCTTTCTGTTTAGTATCAATTTTTCAGAACGTCCTGTATTTCAGGTATCAACGCGCTCATCTCGCGACGGAAATTCTTCTGCTGCCCAAGTCCAGGAAAAGGCACGCAGTGATAACTGCAGACAGTTTGTGATCGTCTTATCGACTCTTGAACGGGCCGATGAATAGATTTGAGAAATGCGATGACAAGCTGTGGGCTATATTCCCGGATGCGCGTTGCGAGCCCATCAATATTTTGCTTATGAGAAAATTTTCTTTGACGTCCTGTATTCCTATTTATTGGTTCAGAGCAATGGTCGTCTAGGTAACAACTATTCAATTTGAATGATATTAGGAAGTTGTCTCCTCCTGTAATTACCTTTCCAAGGGCAGCTTCGATTTCAAAGTATGCTCTGCTGTTTGCATTGTAAAAGAACTTTCCACTCGCAGGAGGGCTTTCCCCGATAAATAATATTTTGATCCGCTCCGGGCGGAAACTCTTCCTGATGTCTTCGATGTCCAAATCAAATCTCCGACTGCAAAGTGTGAGGCGTCTCAAGGCGCTTAGCGGTTCTGGCTGCCGCTGACGTCGTAGAAGAACTGAAATTCGAGCGGCAGCGCCTGACGGATGAATTGCTGCACGAAGAGATTTTCCTCAGCAATCCTGGTGGTCGGGACATAAACCACATCGAAGCGCTGGAGCGGTGCCCATGCGGCGAGGCGCGGATCGAAAATGCCGGCGCGAATGTCGAACACGGCCGTGCGCACTTCGCCGTCGGGAAGACGGCGCATCAGCAGGACCTGACGCGTGCGGCTGCGGTCGGTAAAGCCGCCCGCCATGATGATGGCCTGAAGCGGGTCGATCTGGCCGGGCAGGTCGAACATGCCGGAACTGGCGACCTGTCCGCCGACGAAAATCTTCTGTGAGGAAAAGCCGGTCGCGACGACGGTGACGCGCGGATCGTTGAGTTCGCCCGACAGCGCGATGCGGAAGGCGTCCCGAAGCTCCTCGGTGGTGCGTCCGGCGGCGAGAACGGGCTGGCCGAGTGTCAGCTGCGCGCGGCCATCCGGCGTGATGGTGACCGTCCGCGACAATTCCGGCGCGGTGTGGACGATGACCTCGATCTGGTCGCCCGGTGCCAGCCGGTAGGCCAGCGTGGACGGCCCTTGGCCGGTAAAGGGCGCGGCGGGGAAATCCGGCGAGGGCTTGGGATTGCTGCCGCAGCCGACCGCAAGGGTGAGGCTGGCGAGGATGGCGATTGAGGCGCCGTTCTTCATGGCAGGTCGTCTCCGGCAGGCGCACGCGCGAAAGGGGTGTTGTCGCTGCTGGCCAAACTCGGCGTGATTGCTCAAAGAAATCTTAATGTCGGGCTGGCATGGTAAATGTACCGGGAAGAAACTTCGTGATGAGTGGCGTTTGATGAGCAATGGCTGGGAAACAGAAGAGGCGCGCGCGCCAGCGCACGGCCTATCTTCAGGCGGCATGTCTTCCGGCGGCCTGTCGTCAAGTGGCCTGTCGTCAAGCAGCCGGTCAACGCGGAGTGCGGCCGATTTCCTGCTCGGGCTTTGGCGCGCCAAATGGCTGATGCTGATGGTGTTCGTGCCGATCCTTGCGGCCGGCGTGGCGTTCGCCTTCACCATGCCGCAGAAATACACGGCGTATTCGCGGCTGCTGGTCTCTCTGGGTGAGGAATATGTCTATCGTCCGCGCGTTGGCGGCGAGGGGGCGGGCGCGATCGCCGATCCCGAAGCCGTGGTGCAGGCGGAAATCGAAATCCTGAACTCGCCCGTGGTGGCCGAACGGGTGCTGCGCCGCTTTGGCCTGCGCACCATTTATCCCGATCTCGCCAAAGCCTACGAAGAGGCCGAACCGGGCGAGCGCGACCAGATATTCCAGAAGGGCGTGCTGCTGATCCAGCGCGGCCTTTCGACCGAGGCTGCGCCGAAACGTCCGGCGATCACGACGAGCTTCACCCATGAAGATCCGCAGCAGTCGGCGGAAATCCTCAACGCGATCATCGGCGCATATCTGGTCTACCGGTCGGAAATCTACACGTCGGGCGCAACCGCCGGGTTTGCCGCGCAGCGCCAGCGTTTCGAGGTGCAGTTGCGGGATGCGGAGGCGGCGATACAGGGCTTCCTCGCTGAAAATGATATTGGCGATTTCGATGCCGAGCGGTCAGCCTCCAATGCGCTTTACGCGGCGATTGACGCTGATGTTTCGCGGGTTGATTCGCGTTCGCGCGCCGTTGATGGCGAGATCGAGGTGCTGCGCCGCCAGCTGGCCGCGACCGATCCCGAGCAGAACCTGTTCGTCGAGGATGGCTCGACGCGCGTTCTGCAAGACCTGGAACTGGAGCGCGAACAATTGCTGTCGCGCTATTCGGCGGACTCAACGCCGGTGCGCGAGATCGACAAGCGGATCCAGCAGGTGCGTGATTATCTGAGCACGCAAGACGGCTCTGCCGGGCTGGTGCGCCGCGGGCCGAACCCGCTTTATCAGGACATCGAGCAACGACTCGCCGTGCTGGAATCGCAGGCCAGCTCGCTGGCGAGCGAACGCGACGCGCTGGCCGCTCAAATGCGCCGGGTCGAGGCGCGGCAGGCACGGCTCAACACGC
>JBGSUF010000348.1:0-6517 GCA_041736285.1 Hyphomonadaceae bacterium
CACCGGCCCGCGCAGGATTTCCTCCCACACCTTGCGCCGTCGCACGGGATCGCTCACCGCCGCCTTCACCGTCTCCCGATGGCCGCGCGCGAACGTCGCGAGGTCCCCGATCCGCGCAGGCAAAAGGCTTTCCAGCTTTTCCCGCACGTCCTTGGCGAGGATCGGCGCGGCTCCGCCTGTCGCGATGGCGGCCACCACCTCTCCCCGGTCACAGATTGAGGGCACGGTGAAGTCACACAGGTGGGGACGGTCCACCGCGTTCACGGGCACGCCCATCGCGCGCGTCAACGCCGCATACCGCTCCGCTTCGTCGTCATCGCTCACCGCCACGATGACCAGCGCTGCCCCCCTGATCGCCCGGTCGGCGAAGGCCGGATCGAGGAACTCCACCCGAGCGGCGAATTCTTCGCGCGTTTCCGGGGGGATGTCGTCTGCCACCACCACGATACGCGCAGGCGTGCGCGCCAGCAGCCTCAACTTGCGCCGCGCCTCCTCGCCCGCGCCGAAAACGACCGCGTGGCGGCCTTCAAGGTCGAAGAAGACGGGGAAGAGTCGCATGGTTCATCCTGACGTTAGCCTCTCAGCCATGTGTGGCTCTTGACCCCGTCGGTGCAACCGGACACTGCTGCCTTGACCGTTTAGCGAAACTCAACAGCGCGAGCCGATGAACAACTCCGACGACCGCCTCCCGCCGCTCAATGCCCTGCGCGCCTTCGAGGCCGCCGCCCGCCACATGTCGTTCACGCGCGCCGCCGACGAGCTCAACGTCACCCCCGGCGCGATCAGCCAGCAAATCCGCCAGCTTGAGGATTTTGCCGGAACGCCGCTGTTCAAGCGCACCGGCCGTCAGGTCATGCTTACCGACACCGGCCGCGCCGCTCTCCCCCTCGTCGCTGCGGCCTTTGAGAACATCCTGGAATCCGCGCGCGTCCTGCGGCTTCCTGCGCGCAAGGGACGGATCATGGTCTCCTGCGCGCCGTCGTTTGCGGGCAAATGGCTCGCCCCGCGCCTTGAGGGCTTTCACAATGACCATCCGGGCGTGGAGGTCTGGATGAATGCCGACATGGGCCTGATCGACTTCAACACGGCCGATGCAGACATCGCCATCCGCTATGGGCGCGGCGATTATGAGGGACTGAAGGCGGAAAGACTGATCGAGGAGACCGTCCTGCCGGTCTGCTCTCCCGCGCTTCTGACCGGGGATTCGCCCCTTCGACGCCCCGCAGACCTTGCCGGCCTCACCCTTCTCCATGATGGCGGGCCGGAAACCGATCCGTCCTGCCCGGACTGGGAGAGCTGGCTTCGCGCACGCGGCGTCACCGGCATAGACGCGCGCCGCGGCCCGCGCTTCAACCAGTCCTCGATGGTGATCGAGGCGGCGGCATCCGGTCGCGGCGTTGCCCTCGCCAAGCGCACCATCGCCGAAGCGGACCTGCGCGCCGGTCGGCTGGTCGCGCCGTTTGCTGACGGCAGCGTGCCGATTGATTTCGCCTACTGGATCGTCTGGCCCAAGGGTCGCCACCTGCCAGCCGATGTGCGCGCCTTCATCTCATGGTTGCGTGATGAGGCCATGCGGGACGAGGTCAGCGGCGTCTGACGATTTCGATTTGCGTCAGCTGTAGTCTGCGATTCGCGACAACAATCCGGCCCGGATCTCGAAGAAGGTCGCCCCGCGCAGACGCATCGTCTCCCCGGCCTTGACGCCGTTGGGCAGGTCAACGGCCGCCTTGCCCTCAAATTCGATCTCCGCAGCCGCCCGGTCCCCTGCATCGATGAGCGCGATGATACGCTGTCGACGATAAGAGAACGCATTGCCTGACAATTCGGCGATGTTTGCCATCGCCGCCTTGCCTTCGAGGCGCATCGACTGGCCGGTGTTCGAAATATTCTCGAACAGAACATCATCCGTCACGCATTCGAGCATGGTGTCGATGTTGCGCGCATTATAGCTGTCGATGTATCTGCCCACCAACGTGTGAGTATTGCTCATGTCAGCCCTCCTTAAGCCCCGGTTCGGTTTGCAGGAGCTCACAAGCCAGCGCAAGTGCGTTTTGCACCGGGCGACGAAAGCCGCTAAGAGACGATTGCAGCTGATCGCTCAGAACCGCCTGAAACTGGCGATTCCGGGGCAGATCACGCGCCTGAAAATGGAGAAAAGTTTATGTCACTCAATGTCGCCGTCGTCGGCGCAACCGGCAATGTCGGCCGCGAAATCCTGTCCATCCTGGACGAACGCCTGTTCCCGGCGGACCGGGTCCATGCGCTGGCCTCGCGCCGCTCGGTTGGCACCGAGGTCAGCTATGGCGACCGCGTGCTGAAATGCGAAGACCTTGAAGGCTTCGACTTCTCGAAGGTGCAGATCGCACTGATGTCGGCTGGCGGCGCAGTATCGAAGGAATGGGCGCCAAAGATCGCCGCCACGGGCTGCATCGTGATCGACAACTCCTCCGCCTTCCGGATGGACCCGGACGTGCCGCTCGTGGTGCCGGAGGTCAATGCCGAGGCTGTGATGGGCTATGCGGCGAAGAACATCATCGCCAACCCGAACTGCTCCACCGCCCAGCTCGTCGTGGCGCTGAAACCGCTGCACGATCGCGCCACCATCCGCCGCGTCGTCGTGGCCACCTACCAGTCGACATCCGGCGCAGGCAAGGCAGCGATGGACGAACTCTGGAGCCAGACGCGCGGCATATTCGTCAATGACAAGATCGAACCCCAGAACTTCCCCAAGCAGATTGCCTTCAACGTGATCCCGCACATCGACGTGTTTCTCGACGACGGCTTCACCAAGGAAGAGTGGAAGATGAAGGTCGAGACCAGGAAGATCCTCGATGAGAAGATCGAGCTGGTGGCCACCTGCGTTCGCGTGCCGACCTTTGTTGGCCACGCCGAGGCCGTCCATGTCGAGTTCGAGCGCCCGATCAGCGCCCGTGAAGCCCGCGAAATCCTGCGCGAATCTCCGGGCATCATGGTGCTCGACAAGCGCGAAGACGGTGGATACGCGACGCCCATCGACTGTGTCGGCGAGTGGGCAACCTATGTCTCCCGCATCCGCGAGGACAAGACGGTGCCGCACGGCCTCGCCTTCTGGAACGTCTCCGACAATCTGCGCAAGGGCGCCGCGCTCAACGCCGTCCAGATCGCGGAGGAACTCCTGAACCGCGGCGTGCTGAAGGCCGGAAAATCCGACAAGGCGTGATGATCTGAAGCCCTCTGGAGGCGCGCGTCTGCGCCTTCAGAGGCGCTTTCCGAACACTTTCGACAGCGCCGCAAAACCATTGCGGTCAAAGAAAGCGTGCGCGCGCTCGTTGTGCAGCCCGCTCTCAAGGAAGGCCCACGCCATCCCCCGCAACCGCGCTTCCGTCTCGATGGCCTCGACCAGCCGCGCACCAATCCCGCCCGAGCGATGGCGCAGGTCAACCGTCATGTCCTCGATGACGGCAAACCTGAGCCGGCTTGTATACACCCAAAGGACGATGGCCGCCCCAGCCAGCCCGTCATCGCCGCGCACGATCAGCACGCCGCGCTCATCGCCGCTTTCGGCGAGATCGGCGCGCAGCCTTTCCCGGAAGTCGCTGCGCCAGGTTTTCCCGTCATCGGTCAGCCCGGTCTGGATCTCGCCATGGCTGATGTATGAGGCATCCCCCACGATCTGGTCGGCGAAGAAATCAGCCACCCGCCGCATCAACGCCATGTCGCAGGTGTCGGCCCATTCTGTCTTCAGCATCTGATGTTCAGCCTCATGTGAAAGAGAGCGGATGGCGCGCCGTCCCGCGCGTGCGCTCTGCTTCCTGCAGCCAGACCGCGATGTCAGTGCATTTGAAGATACGCGCCATGTCCGTGTAGAACGCCTTTCGCAGCACTTCCAGCCTCGAACCGTCAACCATGAGTTCGGCCCGCTCACGGCGCGCCCCGTCCGCTCCCGCCGGGCCTTCATAGCCGGTGAAGCGACCCTGCGCGTGCGGGATATCCCAGTCCCGGATCAGCTGTTCCACCAGTTCGTCAAACACGTTGCGAAGGTCCTGCGTGTAGTTGTCGCGCAGGTCATGCCATACGGCACGGAAGCCCCATTCCATCGCCGTGTCGAAGAACCAGGCCACCCACGAGCCAAACACCTGATGATCCACCACGTCGAGATTGCGCAGCCGCGATGACACCTCAAACAGGTTGCAGCTTATCTCGTAATACTTGCGTGCCACCAGTTGTCCGTCGTCGAGATCCACGCCCTCGCCAAAGAGGCCATCCGCCGAAAACACGTCAGCGCGCGCAAGATGAGTCTTGAACAGCGTCAGCACATGCCGGTTCTGCGCCTCGAAGGCGAAGACGGTGGTCGATTGGTTCTCCAGCGTCTGATAGATCTCGATCTTCTGGTTCTGGAGCTGCTTTTCATCAATCTCGCGCGACTTGCGATTCTGCCAGACGAAGACCAGGAAGCCAAAGAAGAAGGAGAGCGCGCTGACCATCAGCGCACCAGTCTCAATGTAGTCGGAAATCTGCACGATAACCTCCGCTCTTTGCCAGACCGGACAATGGCGGTGAACGCTGCCCACCGCAAGATTCGAGTGGTCAAGCCCGCTCAACGCGCCTAAAGCGGCGCCTATGGTAAGCAACCTCCGCACCGGTCTCCTTGCAGCGCTCTGCGCCTACACGATGTGGGGCCTGCTTCCGCTTTACTTCAAGCTGGTCGAGGCCTACCCGCCCGACATCGTCCTCGCGCATCGGGTGGCCTGGTCGGTGCCGACGGGCCTCATCCTTGTCACCATCGCCTCGCGCTGGCGGGAGATGCGCGCCGCGCTGACGCTTCGCCGGTTTGCCTTGCTCACAGTGTCCGGCCTGCTGATCGGCCTGAACTGGTATGTCTACATCTGGGCGGTCAATCAGGGCCGGGTGATGGAGGCCAGCCTCGGCTATTACATCAACCCGCTGGTCAATGTGCTGGCGGGCGTGTTCTTCCTGTCCGAACGCCTGCGCAAGGCACAGTGGATCGCGTTGGCCATAGCCTGCATCGGGGTTGCCATCGAGACGATTGCGCTTGGCCGCCTGCCATGGGTGTCGCTGGTCCTGTGTTTCAGCTTTGCGAGCTATTCCCTGATCCGCAAAGCGGTCGCGATTGACGGGCGCGTCGGCTTCCTCACCGAAGTTCTGGTTCTCTTGCCCTTCCTGATACTGTGGGTGATGACCAGCGGCCTAGCCGGTGAACTCGTCCCGAAAAGACCCATCGACTGGCCGATCCTGATCGCCTCCGGTCCGATCACGGCGACGCCCCTGATCATGTTCGCCATCGCGGCCAAGCGGCTGCGCCTGTCGACCATCGGCTTCATCCAGTATCTGGGGCCGACGCTGCAATTTATAATCGGCGTCAGCTTCGGCGAACCGCTCGGACTGACACGCCTTTCCGCTTTCGCCATGATCTGGCTGGCACTCATCATTTTCAGCGTCGACGGGCTTCGCCACGAATACCGGACGCGGCGTGACCGCGCAGGCATCCCCCGTCTTCTGGAACCCGAGCGTGCCGGTTCCTAAATAGCTTTTGCGTAATCAAAAAAACGCCCGGGCGGCACAGGGCCGACCGGGCGAAAGTAACTCGCAGGAGATGAGAGCAATGCTCCTGACAGTTGTAGCAAATCGCGTGCCAACGCCTTTCAGGCGATCCCTTACGGAGCGAAGAATCTGATGAAGCCCGTCTATTATGCCATCGGAGATGTCCACGGAGAGGCCGATCGCCTCGGCGCGCTGCATGAGGCCATTCGCGAACATCACGAAATGCGCTTTCCGGGTCGCCGCAGCGTCATCGTTCACCTCGGCGACTACATCGACCGTGGCCCGGACAGCTGCGGCGTGGTGGACCGGATCATCGCGCTGGAGGCCGAGGCTACGGGACGGGAAGATCTCAATGTTATCAGCCTCATGGGCAATCATGAGCGGATGATGCTCGACGCGGCAGGCGATGAGACGGGCGGTTCATCCCGCCTTCTCTGGCTGCGCAATGGCGGGGACGCGGCCATCGAGAGCTACATCAACGCAGGGCGCGCGCACGGGATGGCCATGGTCGATGAGGCCCACCTCGCCTGGATGGCCGGACTGCCCGACATCTGGACGGCAGAGGACGGCCGCCTGATCTTCGTCCATGCCGGCGTCGATCCCGTAACCTATCCCGACGATGCGCCCGACATCCATCTGTGGACAAGGTCGCGGCGCTTCTTCGAGAGCCAGCACTGGGACAATGTGCAACTTGAGGCCGTGCGTATCATTCATGGACACACGCCCACCGCCAACGGCATCCCGGATGTTTCTCCTGATGGCCGGCGGATCAATGTCGACACCGCCGCCGTCTATGGCGGACGGCTCACCGCGGCCGTCATCGCCTCGCCCGATGCGCCGGTCACCTATCTCTGGCGCTGACCGGCCTCACCGTCACGGCGGCGTCGCGGCTGCATCACGGCTGAAATCAGAGCCGCGCGCGAACCGCCTTGCCCATTTCACGCGTCGTCAGTGTTCCGCCGAGATCGCGCGTGCG
>JBGSUF010000367.1:0-1850 GCA_041736285.1 Hyphomonadaceae bacterium
ACCCGTTGCCGCTCCGGTCCAGCAGCGTCGTGCCTTCCGGCGTTGCGACCAGTTCTGCACCCTGCGCCGCCGCCTCCCGGATCAGCTTTGCCGCCGCCGCCAGATTCTCCCCGACCGACACGCCAGAGCGCATCTGCACAACGCCGACCTTCATGCGCGCTCTCCTGTCGCAGCGTCGCCAGCCCCGCAGGTTGCACGGGCTTTTTCCCCGCCAGTGGTTGACCGGGGCGGCGACAGTGTATTCCCTCCCGCAGGGTTGGCCGGAATGCAAGACGGGGCAGACAGATGACCATGATCAACCGGCGCGCAATGCTCGCAGGGCTGACCGGCGCCGCAGCCCTGTCGGCCTGCGCGCCGATGCGCGGCCTGCGTCGTACCCTTTGCGCCATCGACATCGCCTGCCGTGGCGATCTCGACTGGGGCATCAACGGACATCCCTTCACCGCCTATCCCGGCATTCCCCTGGACCTGCAACTCGACCTCGTGGTCGACCTCGGCATGACGCAATACCGCTTCAACACCCGCGGAGATGGCTCGACCGCCGGTTTCGACCGCCTCCTGCCGCTGGCCGAGGCGCGCGGCATCACCCTCCTGCCCATCCTCTATCCCGACGCCAATCTCGACGAGGACAGCCCAAAAGACCTTTACCGCAAGAGCTTCGACCTCGCCGTGACCATGGCCCGCCGTTACGAGGGCCGCATCCCCGTCTGGGAACTCGCCAACGAGCTTGAAAGCTACGCCATCATCCAGTCCTGCGAGATGCGCGATGACGGCACCCAATACCCCTGCGAATGGGGCCATGCGGGCGGCGTCACGCCGCTGGAATATTACGGCCCGCGCTGGATCAAGGTCAGCGCCGTGCTGAAGGGATTGTCGGACGGCGTGGTCTCCACCGGCACCCGTGCCCGCCGCGCCGTCGGCACTGCCGGCTGGGGCCATCTTGGCGCGTTCGACCGGATGGCCGCCGACGGCATCGAATGGGACATCACCGTCTGGCATGACTATCCCGGCATCACCGAAGCCGATCTCGCCCGCCTCGCGAGGTGGAAAAAGCCGATCTGGATCACCGAATTCAACGCCGGCAGCGGCGGTTTTGCGAGCTGGGAGGAAAACGCGCAGCGCCTCGCCGAGCGCATCACCTGGTATCGTGCCCAGCGCGCCCGCTACGGCATCCAGGCCGCTCACCTCTACCAGCTTCTCGACGAGCCCTATTGGGGCGATGATTTCGAGGCCAGGATGGGCATTTACGAAGTCCACCCCGACGGCAATGGGAGCTGGCAACTCGGCCCGCCCAAGCCCGCCGTCAACGTGGTCCGCCGCATCCTCGCCGAACCCGTCGCCGGCGTGTAACCGGCGCAGGCCCCTTCCCTCGCCCAACCACCTTCCTCTTCGCCCGAAAGCGCTGTAAGCCCCGCCAATGTTCAAGCTCTTCGCCACCGGCCCGCAAGACCTCATCCAGCGCGCACAGGACATCCTGTTCGACAGCGATCCCGCGCTCGCCGACGCCATCGACGCCAAGGAAGAAACCCGCACGCTGTGGCGGCTCGATGCCTTCTGCGAGTATGAGGAAGACGCCCACGCCGCGCGCGCCGCCCTCGCCGAGGCCCTTCCCACCCTCTCCGTCGCCCTTGAAGCGGTGGTGGAGCGCGACTGGGTCGCCCTGTCGCTGGAGGGTCTGCCGCCGGTCTTTGCAGGACCGTTCGTGGTGGCCGGCAGTCATGCGCTCTCGGCCTTGTCGCCCGGCCGCAAGGCCATCGTGATCGAGGCAGGCCCTGCTTTCGGCACGGGCCATCACGGGACCACGCTCGGCTGCCTTCTCGCCTTCAACCGGCTCAACCGACAGCGCCGCC
>JBGSUF010000389.1:0-4580 GCA_041736285.1 Hyphomonadaceae bacterium
CATCGCGGAGAACACCAGCCCCGCCGCCGCGATGGAGCTGATGCGGCTCGCCCGGTCGGAAAACGACCTTCGCCGCCTGCGCCTTCTCACCGAGGCTGGCGGCAACCGCGTCGTTGCGCTCGGCAGCGTGCTGGAGGATGACGTCCTGTCGCTGGCCACGTCGGGCGGGCGCTGGTCGGTTGAGTTGTCAATCCGCGTCATGTTGCTGTCGGCAATGGGGCTGGTGCTGTTCTTCGCCATGCTGGCGACGCTGACGGCGTCCCTGCGCGAGAAACGCGGCGGACCTGCCGTCATCTGATGGTCTGATGTGTGTCAGCGCTCGCGGGGAATGGGCCAGTCACGGCCCACTTCCGCCGGGCCAACTCACGCCGCCGCGAATGCGCCCTTCAGGCCGTCAATCAGGAGCTGCACCGACAGAGCGGCCAGAATCACACCGAAAATCCGCGTCACCGCACCTGCGATCGCCTCACCCATCAGCCTGACAAGCGGGCCGGCGGCGAGAAAGATCACAAGACAGAGAAGCAGGTTCGCCCCGATCGCCAGCAGCACCATCGACTGATGCCCGAAATCGCCGTGCGCATTCTGCATGAACAGCATGGCCGACGCGATTGAGCCCGGCCCGGCCAGCATCGGAATGCCCATCGGAAAGACCGAAATATCATCCAGCTTTTCAGGGTGCTGGCTATGTTCGTTCAGCACGCCTTCGGCGCGTTGCTCGCGCCTTTCGGTGCGCTTTTCAAACACCATGTCGAGCGCGATCAGGAACAGGAGCGCCCCGCCCGCCGCCCGGAAGGCATCCACCGAGATGTGCAGCTTCTCCAGCAGCCATGCGCCGCCGAAAGCGAACAGGAAGAGGATGATGACCGCCACCAGAACCGAGCGGAAAGCCATTGAGCGGCGATAGGCCGGCGTGCCGTCCTTGGTCAGCGCGGCGAAAATCGGCGCCACGCCCACCGCGTCGATCAGGACGAAGAAGGTCACGAAATAGGTGATGAAGAGAGTTGTCAGAGTCTGGTCCATGGCCAAGCCCTAGCCACAACCGATGGCGGCTGTAAACAGCTTCGGCGTCACGCGTCGTCGCCCTGGCGCTGCGACAAAGCCTGAGACAGCGACAGCATCATTTCCATCTCTCCCGAGGACAGCCACATCTGCGCATCGCCGCGCCCGGCCGGGCCGTTCAGCAGCGCCTCATGGCCTTCCATCCGGCACAACAAATCCCGCCAGCCCGCCAGCAATTCGCCCGGCAGCACTTCGCGTGCCGGCGTCGGCGACGGCAGTGTCATGCGCTGCATGCCGCCGGCTTTCAGGGCCACCTCAATGGTTGACGGAAGCCAGCGGAAAGCCGCCATGCCGTCGGTCTCGATGGCGGCGATACCGGCGCGAATAAAGGCCAACGCTTCGCCGAGCGTCATGCCCTCGTCCTGCGCCCGTGCGCCGCCCGCCGCATTCCGTCCCGCATTGGGATCGTTGCATGGGGTGACATTATTCCCCGTCTTTCTCGCCGACATCGTGTTCATTGACCTTCATGCTCCCCGGCTGCACCTGCCTGCGCGTCCTGCTCAACCAGTTTCCGGCAAAGCCCGAGCGCGCGGTAGAAGTCCCCCACGGTGACGCAGGCCGAGATATCCGTCACGGCCGTTTCAAGTGGTGTGCCAAGCAGTGATTCCTGTAGCGATGACAGCGCATCCATGAAACGCTGATAGGCTGGACCGGCGCTGTCTCCGGACAGATAGAACAGCATCAGCGTGAAATAGGTCCGCGACGCCGCCCCGCCCACATCCTCGACCCGCATCAGGTCGCGCTCTCGCAGGATTCGCGCGCGGTTTTGCAAAAGCAGCACACCGCGGCGCTCGCCATTCTGCACCACCGCGCCATTCACCACGAAGGTTTCGCCAGGCTTCAGAGACAGCTTGAGGGCCATTGCGCCGCTTCGCCCGCACCCGGGCGCCTCTTGTAACACACCGCCGTATCAGCGCTGCGATTCGTCGAATTTGCAACAGATTGGTCTGAAAACGTTAAGGCTTTGCTTCGCAGTGCCCGAGCACTCACCTTCCCCAGCGTCAGCCCACCCCGGATTTCAGGAGCGCAGGGCGAGCCAGACCAGCCCCGCATAGAAAACCGACAACCAAACCGCATGACCGAGCGCGACCAGCACGCGCAGCCTGATCTTGGTGTAGGCTGTCGAGCGGACGACCTCTTCAACGGCGGCTGCGATCTCGCGGGAGACTGCATCGCTCTTGTGCCCGGAAAGGGCGAAGATGATCGACTGGCGCGCGCCGCCCTGTTTCAGCGTCGCCTGCGCCTGCGAGAGCGCCTTTTCAAACGCCATCGTGCCGACGAATTCCGTCACCGCCCGCCGGATGCTCCAGCCGTTTCGCCGCAGGTGGATGAGGCCGCGCCAGGCCAGCGGCGCGCTTCGCCAGATGTCGCGCATCAGATACGCTGCAACCAGCGTCGTCACGCCCAGCCGCAGCCCGCGCGATGTCAGCTCCTCAATTGCAAACAGGATGAACAATCCGCCCACGATCGCCGCCTTGAACAGCGTGAGCAGGACGAAATCCTTCAGTTTTTCAGAGACGACATCGCTGATTTCGCGGTCGAGTTCGGCTTCGGCGGCGTCGCGTGCCGCCTCGATGGCCGTCAGCTTCTTGCCCTCCACCTGTCCGCGCAGATACGCGCGCCCGGCCGCAACGCCGGTTCCGACAATGCCCGCGACGGAGAGCAGCCTCTTGATGCTTATCAGCCCAGCCATGCCTTGATATTCGTGGCGAGTTTCACCGCTTCTTGCGGCCTTGAGCCGACACCGTAACCCAGCGCGGCGGCGAGCGCTATTGTCGCCATAGGGTGATCGTCAGCGAGTTTGCGCGCCATTTCCATCGGCAGTTCGATCAGTTCCGACGCCGCCGAGGAACGAATGTCGCTGACCTCCTCCTCGGTGCTCTTGTCCGGGCGCAGCGCGATAACGCCCGCAATCCCGGCCACCAGAAGATAAACCCCCGCAAGGATCATCGTTGCCCACAACAGGCCGACAGCAGGCGTCAGCGCGATGACGAGGGCGAAGCTCAGCACCGCCGCGCCGAACAGGGCACAAAACCCTGCCAGCGCGGCCGCCGAGATCCGCAGTTTTGCGGTATCCATCCGTATGTCCTTAGCGACGACGCACGAGCATTGACAGCAGCACGCCAGCCCCGGCGGCAACTGCGATGGCGCTCATCGGGTGACTGCGGACCTTGTCGGCCAGATAGTCACGGCCGGCCATGGTCCGTTGCTGCAGGTCGGCGCTGATTTCCGAGGCCCGCTCGGCGCCGTTCTGGACGGCGGTGCGCGCAACGGCTGAAGCGTCGTTGGTCAGCCTGCTGACATCATTGCGAAGGTCCGAGAGGTCTGGTTCCTTGCCGCGATCGGCTGAACGTGACACCGGATTGTTTACAGTGGTTGTGGCTGCCATCAGAATTCTCCTTTGCTGGGGGGACGCGTTATGCGTCTCTGGCACGCAAACTACGCCTGTAGCCCTGCGAGTGTTCCCGGCGATTTTCCACAATCTGCGGTTTCAACAGCGCCGCTTCCCCCCACGTGATGGCTTGCAACACCGGCCCTTCGCCCTAAAGTCGCGGCGGCGCCACGTCGGCGACGGGAGATGACATATGCGTTTTGAGGGCACCAAGGATTATGTTGCGACCGCCGATCTCCGGGTCGCCGTCAATGCCGCCATCACTCTGGAGCGTCCGCTTCTGGTGAAGGGTGAGCCCGGCACCGGCAAGACCGTGCTCGCCATCGAGGTGGCGAAGGCCCTCGGCGCGCCGCTGATCGAATGGCATGTGAAGTCAACCACCAAGGCGCATCAGGGCCTTTACGAATACGACGCCGTCTCCCGCCTGCGTGACGGCCAGATGGGTGAGGAGCGCGCGCGCGACGTGCGCAACTACATCCGCCGCGGCAAGCTGTGGGAGGCGTTCGAGTCCGACGTCCGCCCCGTCCTCCTGATCGACGAGGTGGACAAGGCCGACATCGAATTCCCGAACGATCTCCTGCAGGAACTCGATCGCATGGAGTTCTTCGTCTACGAGACCGGCGAGACGATCAGCGCCCGCCAGCGGCCCATCGTCATCATCACGTCCAACAACGAGAAGGAGCTGCCGGACGCTTTCCTGCGCCGTTGCTTCTTCCACTTCATCAAGTTTCCCGACGCCGAGACGATGCAGGCGATTGTCGATGTCCACTTCCCCGGCATCCGCCAGAAACTCGTTCGCGAGGCGATGGAGACCTTCTACCGCATCCGCGAAATCCCCGGCATGAAGAAAAAGCCCTCCACTTCGGAGCTTCTCGACTGGCTCAAGCTTCTGCTCAACGATGACATCGACCTTGCCGCCATCCGCGAGAGCGATCCCAAGCGGCTGCTTCCGCCGCTGTCGGGCGCACTTTTGAAAAACGAGCAGGACATCGCCCTCTTCGAGCGGCTGCAATTTCTGACCCGCAAACAGGGCTGAGCAAACCGGGCTGGGCGAGCCGGGCTGGGCCGCCTACTCCACCCCGCCGCGCGCCAGTTCCAGCGCGATCCGCGCCTCAACCTCGGCGCGCCG
>JBGSUF010000400.1:0-2297 GCA_041736285.1 Hyphomonadaceae bacterium
GGGACGACCACCGGCTGGCCGCGGTTGACCGCTTCGATGCCCGCCGCGACGACCGGCGCCGCTTCCATCCACAGCCATTGCGGCATCTGCTTGGTCGCCTCGCGCGTGCCGTTCACGTCGTGGAATTCGCTGAACGTGAAGCCCGGGCAAAGCGCCGTGCAATGAAGATCCGTATGCCCGAGCGCCTCGCATTCGGCATTGATGCTCTCGGAAAACTTGATCAGGCCAGCCTTCACGCTCCCATACAGCGTGTGGCCCGCACTGCCGGCCGCGTAGCCTGCGAGCGAGGCGACGTTGATGATGCGGCCAAACTTGCGCGCCGCCATGCCGGGCAGCAGCCGGTGCGTCAGTTCGATCGGCGCCGTGTAGAGCACCTGCAGGAAGGCCGCCTGGTCCGCCCATGTTGTGGAGAAGAAGGTGCCCGGAAGGCCGTATCCCGCATTGTTGACGAGCGCATCGACCGCGAGGCCCTTTGCGTCCAGCGCCGCCACAAGACGCGCGGGCGCCGCCGGGTCTGCAAGGTCCTCGGCAATGACGGTCACATCCACAGTATACCGTGTACGGATCTCCTCCGCCAGCGCCTGCAACCTGTCCTCGCGCCGGGCGGTCAACACCAGATTCCATCCGAGCGCTGCATACTGGCGGGCAAACTCCGCGCCGATGCCGGCCGATGCGCCGGTGATGAGAACGAGCCTGCGGGGTTTGGTCATTGCGGGGCCTCTGTGGGGGTGTGGGTGACTTTGATGCCAAAGAACGCCTCGATCTTGCGCGGGGTAGAGAGGGCGTCTGTGCCCTCTGCGGCCTCGAAGGCGGACTGGGTGAGCGGCGCGGGCGGGAGGAGTTCGAATGTGAAATTGCCGCCGGTGTTGAGCCAGTCTGACAGCTTCTGCGCGTATTCAGCAACCGGCGGATATTCGGTCTGCACCTGTGCCGCGCCCAGCATCACCGCCCCGCCCATGAAGGCCCGCAGCGATTCCGGCGAGGAATTGCGCAGGAATTTCAGCTCCTCAGCCTCCGGAAAGGCCTCGGCAATGCCGATGGCAAAGGCCGGTGCGCGCTGGAGCATGCCAAGGTCGGTGATGGAAATGCGCATGCTCTTCAGGCTGGTCGCGGCGGCCATGATCGCCTGTGCAGCCTCCGGGTCATCGTCGCCGGCGGCAATCATGGCGGCAAAGCCTTCAAAGTCCGGCAAGGTCGCCTCGATGCGATTGGCGAGGCGGTAGCCGTCGTGGATGGTGTAGTCCTCGTCAAACAGCACGGCGCCGGTCTCAGCGTCCCATGAAAGGAGAAATTGCGTGTCAAAGCGCAGCGCATCAAGGCCGCTGCCGCGCACGGCCGCAACACTGCGCCGGAACTGCTCGCCGCCCGCTTCTGCCGGAACGAGGTCTCCAAAGAGGGCCATGTAATCGACGAGGTTCAGCATGCCGCCGGAAATCTCCAACGCGATCTTCTCCGGCACCAGCCAATGCCATTGCGTCAGGTCCAGACGGATGTAGTCCGCATTGAAGAAGGGCTTGTCGTTGATTTCGTTGGTCATTCCGGTGACGAAAAATTCCCCATAGGAGATGAGGTCGGTTTGCGACATGGGCGGCAGCTCGGCGCGTGCCAGCGATTGGATCGCCGCGTCAAGTCGTATGTCATTGGCCCACATGCGCTCGGTCTGGCCGGTCGCCGCAAGACGCACCGTCGGCAGATCTGTGCCCATCACGAAGGTCATGTCCTGCTGCTGCGTCACGTCGGCGGCGTAGTAGTGGCCATAGTCGAAGCCCGCCACGTCCAGCGCGCCGAAAAGACGCAAACGCGCTCCGATAGATATCGAGGTCGACGTCTGTTCGCCCTCAAGCATTTGTGTGGTCGCATAGGACATCTGATAGCTGACGCCGGTGGCGGCGAAACTGTCCGCGGCAAAGGTGCGCCATCCGGCGGCAAACGGACGCAGGACCGCCCAGACGGCGGCGAGGTCCGGGTCGTCGAATTCGCGCGCAGGCAAGTCCCATGGGCGCAGCGTCAGGCCTTCGATCACGAAACGCTCTGCGCTGACGGTGAAGCGGTCGACCTGCGCCGACGTGGTCATCGGCGCCGCGTCCGGCAGATCGGCGAGGGCGACTTTCATGCCGTCATACATCCCGTTCAGCGCCTGCTGGAACATCTGGTCGAGACCGGTGAGGGCCAGTCCGTCAAACTCCACCCGGTCGGCGATGGCGAGTGTTTCAGAAAGGCGCTCGCCGCCGAACCGGGCTGCCAGCGCGTCGCCGTCAAACCCCCACAGCCGCAGTCGGTCGGCCTCCAGCGCGATC
>JBGSUF010000405.1:0-5118 GCA_041736285.1 Hyphomonadaceae bacterium
CCGCGGCCGCATCGCCGTCCCGGTCCTGTCGCCAGCGACGCAGCGCCCGGACCTGCTCGGCCTCCACCATCGGGTCCACCGTCTGGATCAGCCCATCGCCCGCCGACAGCGGACTTTCGCTGGTCTCGGTGTAGCGGTTGACGCCGACAACCGTGATCTCGCCATTCTCAATGCCGCGCCGCCGGATGGCATGCGCATCGACCAGTTGTTCCTTCATCCACGGCACCGCTGCAATCGCACCGCCCATGCCTTGTATCTCGATCAGCGTTCCGCTCGCCTGCCGGATCAGCTCATTGGTGCGCGCCTCGACGACGTGGCTGCCATCAAACAGGTCTTCATATTCCAGCAGGTCGGTTTCATACGCCAATATCTGCTGCAGGCGCAGCGACCATTGCTGGTCCCATTCGCGCGGCAGGCCCAGCGCCTCGTTCCATGCCGGCAGTTGCAACGCCCGGCAGCGCGCCCGCTTCGACAGCGTTACCGCCATCGCCTCGATCAGGATGCGATAGACATTGTTCTCCGGCTGCGGCTCGGTAAGGCCGAGCGAATTGACCTGCACGCCATAGCGGAACATCAGTGCCTTGGGATCGCTGACGCCATAACGGTCCCGGCCGATTTCCTCCCACATCTCGACGAAAGCCCGCATCTTGCAAAGCTCGGTGACGAAGAGGATGCCGGCATTCACGAAGAAGGAAATCCGCCCGAACACGGTCTCGAAATCGGCTTCCGGCACCTGCCCGCCCGCCTTCACCGCGTCGAGCACGGCAATCGCGGTCGCCAGCGCGAAGGCCAGTTCCTGCTCCGGCGTCGCGCCCGCTTCCTGCAGATGGTAGGAGCAGACATTCATGGGATTCCACTGCGGCACTTCCTTGTAGCACCAGGCCACCATGTCGGAGATCAGCCGCAGCGACGGCTCCGGCGGGAACACATACGTCCCGCGCGACAGATACTCCTTGATGATGTCATTCTGAGTTGTCCCGCGCAGCTTTGCCCGGTCATCGCCGCGCTCGTCCGCCAGCGCGACATACAACGCCAGCAGCCAAGCCGCCGGCGCATTGATCGTCATGGAGGTGTTCATCTCCGTGAGCGGCAGGCCGTCAAACAGGGTGCGCATGTCGCCAAGATGGCTGACCGGCACGCCGACCTTGCCGACCTCCCCGCGCGCCAGCACGTGATCAGCGTCATAGGCGGTCTGCGTTGGCAGGTCGAAAGCGATGGACAGGCCCGTCTGGCCCTTGCCAAGATTGGCCCGGTAGAGCGCGTTGGACTTCTCCGCGGTCGAGTGTCCGGCATAGGTGCGAAATATCCACGGCTTGTCGGCGCGGTGGGCAACCTCGGATTCGAACATCAGTCCACTCCCTCATCCTTTTGCGGCGCAGCATGACGCGGCCGCGCAAATCAGGCAATACGTCTTTGTAACGACGCTACCTCACCCCATCGGAGACGCCCATGCCGCAAATGCTCCAACTGGCCCTCGCGCTAAGGCTTGGCGCGGTGATCGTCTTCGTGATCGCCATCATCGCGGCCGGGGCGATGAACCGGCATGTGCTGGTCATCCCTCTGATGGCCGCCGCCATGACCTTTGTCCGCGTCTTCGCCTCCCAGGGGACGGACGCATTCATGCGCCGGATGCGCCCCGGTCCCGCCGCCGACACGCTGCCCCCAGCTAGCGCGGCCCCAGCCAACGCGACACCTTTCCGCGCGACCCTGTCGCGCGCGCCGTCCATCTTCGTCAACCGGCTGGTCGTGATGACGGTGATGTTCTTCTTCACCGTGCTGATCGCGGCGATCTTCCGCGAAACCGACCTTGCCCGCCAGTTCACGCTGACCGACGCTCTGGTCGTCGCCATCCCCCTCGCCGCCGCGCTCGTCCTGACCCAAATCAGCCAGCGCATGACCGCCGGTGCCACCGAGGCGCTCGCAGGGCTGATGTCGGAGCTTCATGCCCGCGCCAACCCCGACGCCGCTGCCCCGCCAAGCGCCGCAAATGATGACACCATCATCGACGGAGAGTTCCACGCGATCGACCCGGAAGACGACCCCCGTCCCCCTCGCAACTGACCCCCGGCCTGCCCGCGTTTGCGCATTTCAGCCCTGCGGCAACGTCCCTTCCGGACGCATCAGTTCATCCCTAGCTATGCTGAGACCGCAAAAGGATGAACCCATGCCGCTTTCCGAAATCCTCGGCCTTGCCGCCGCCAGCCTGACCACCGCCAGCTTCCTGCCGCAGGCGCTTCTGGTGCTGCGAACACGCCGGACAGACGGCATCTCGCTCGCAATGTATGCCATGTTCACGCTCGGCGTTGCGCTGTGGTTCGTCTACGGCCTGATGATCATGTCCGCGCCGGTCATCATCGCAAACCTCGTAACCTTCGCGCTCGCCGCCTGCATCCTCGCGGTGAAGATTGTCAATGAGCGTCAGCCCAGCGCCCATGGCGCAGCCCTGGCGACATCGGCGCCGATGCGTTCGTAATAACGGCGCTGGATGCGGCGCGTCACCGGGCCGGGCCGACCGTCGCCGATCGCCTGGCCATCAAAGCGCACGACCGGCACGATCAGCGCCCCGGCTGACGTGGTGAAGGCCTCGCGCGCGCCTGCCACCTCCGAGAGCGAAAACGTCCGCTCGGATACTGAAGCCCCGGCGTCAGCGGCGCCCTCCAGCACCGCGGCGCGCGTGATGCCCGCCAGAATGTGAACCGATAGCGCCCGCGTCACGAGTTCGCCCTGCGCCGTGACGATCCACGCATTGGCCGACGCCGCCTCGGTCACCATCCCGTCCTCATGCATCCACGCCGTCACAGCATCCGCCTCGCGCGCGGCGCGGTAGGCGAGCGCCTGCGACAGGAGTTGCGTTGTCTTCAGGTCGCGTCGCATCCATCGTGTGTCAGGGCGGCTGATGGCGCTGATCCCGTCGCGCGCAGGGGCGCCGATCAGACCCTTTGCCGTCACGAAAGCCATCACTTTGGCGACGAGATGATCTGGCCCGGCAAAGTCACGCCCGCCATAGGCTCCGGCGGAAACATTCAGGTAAACAAGCCCCTCACGGCAAGAATTCCGAGCGAGCAGTTCCGTCTGCATGGCCTGCAAGCGCTCCGGCGACAGCGTCATCGCTATCTCCAGACCATGCAGCGTCCGCATCAGCCGCGCGGCATGGCCAGGCCAGTCGATCAGCGCCCCGTCATACACCGCCGTCACCTCATAGGCCGCATGCCCGAACAGGAAGCCGCGATCAAAGATCGACACCTTCGCTCGATCAGCCTCAAGGAATTCGCCGTCCAGATAGACAATGCCCGCAACCATCAAGCCCATTCCTTCGACAAAAAACGCAAGCAACCCTCGCACGCGCACAATGATTTTTACTGCGACGCACAATGAGAGTTGCAAACGTACCAAAGACGAGTCAGTCTCTCACCTGCATTCGGATGGACCGGCGACATACAAAAAGAACGCCGGACCCGTTGTCAGGGGAATTGCTACAGCTTGTCGCAAGACGGAGGAACACGCCATGGCAGACACGATCACAGCCCGCACCCAGAAGGACATTTACGACGTCGGCGAAATCCCGCCGGAATTTCACGTCCCCAAGCTCATGCACGCCTGGGCGATCCGCCGCGAGCGTCATGGCCGCCCGTCCACCGCCATGCAGCTTGAACAGGTGCCGGTGCCCGAGATCGACAGCGACGAGGTGCTCGTGCTCGTGATGGCCGCTGGCGTGAACTATAACGGCATCTGGGCCGGGCTTGGCGAGCCGATCTCCCCCTTTGATGGTCACGGTCAGGATTTCCACGTCGCCGGCTCCGACGCGTCCGGCATTGTCTGGGCGGTTGGCCGCAAGGTCACCCGCGTCAAGCCGGGCGATGAGGTCGTCATCCATTGCAATCAGGATGACGGCGACGATGAGGAGTGCAATGGCGGCGACCCGATGTTCTCTCCCTCCCAGCGTATCTGGGGCTATGAGACGCCCGATGGCTCGTTTGCGCAGTTCTGCCGGGTGCAGGCGCGCCAGTGCATGCCCCGTCCGAAGCACCTGACCTGGGAGGAGAGCGCCTGCTACACGCTCACCCTCGCCACCGCCTACCGGATGCTGTTCGGCCACCGCCCGCATGTCACAAAGCCCGGCGAGAACGTCCTCGTCTGGGGCGCCTCGGGTGGTCTGGGCTGTTTCGCAACGCAGCTCTGCGCCGTCACGGGCGCGCACGCGATCGGCGTCGTCTCCGATGACAGCAAGAAGGACTATGTTCTGTCGATGGGCGCAAAGGGCGTGCTCAACCGCAAGGACTTCAATTGCTGGGGCCAGCTGCCGAAGGTCAACGGACCGGAATTTTCCGATTACATGAAAGAGTGCCGCAAGTTCGGCAAGGCGATCTGGGAGATCACCGGCAAGAAGGATGTCGACACCGTGTTCGAGCATCCGGGAGAGTCGACATTCCCGGTCTCGGTCTTCGTGGTCAAGCGCGGCGGCATGGTCGTGATCTGCGCCGGCACGACCGGCTTCAACCTGACCATGGACGCGCGTTTCCTCTGGATGCGGCAAAAGCGCGTGCAGGGCAGCCACTTTGCCCACCTCAAGCAGGCCAGCGCCGCCAACCAGCTCGTCATCGACCGCCGCATCGACCCGGCCATGTCGGAGGTCTTCGACTGGTCGGAAATCCCGGCGGCTCACGAAAAGATGCTGGATAACAAGCACCTGCCCGGCAACATGGCCGTCCTCGTCACCAGCCCCAAGCCCGGCCTGCGCACCGTAGAAGACGTGCTCGAAGTCAGCGCCCAGCGCGGCTGAGCAGGGCGGTCCCTACCTCTCCCGGGGCGGATAACCGCCCTGGGTGAGGGCATCGATGACTTCCTGTGTGTGCTGGGCGTCGCGGGTTTCGATCAGGATATCGAACTCGGCGCCCTTGGCCGGCACGTCGAGCGCGATCCGGTTGTGCGCGACCTCCATGATGTTGGCCCCCAGACGTCCGATGATGGTCGACACCGCCGCCAGCGTTCCCGGCCGGTCATCGCTGACGATGCGGATAGAGGCCAGCCGCCGCTCGCGCACCAGCGCCCGCGTCAGCACCGACGCCAGAAGCCGCGTGTCGATATTGCCACCGCACAGCACAATCCCCACGCGCCGCC
>JBGSUF010000034.1:0-1971 GCA_041736285.1 Hyphomonadaceae bacterium
CGCGGCGCGCGCGTCACTTTGCTAGAGGCGCGCGGACGGATTGGCGGGCGCATTCACACAAGCCGCCTCTGGCCGGACATGCCGGCTGATCTTGGCGCGTCCTGGATTCACGGGGTCCGTGGCAACCCGCTGACCGTCCTCGCGCGTGAGGCCGGGGCGAACAGCCTCGCCACCAGCTATGACAGCGCCCGCCTCTACATCGCGCCGGAGCTGGCCGCGATTGGCGTGAGAGCGCGCGGCACGGACTGGGCGTCCGGCCTCGTCGAGCGCGCCTTCCAACAGGCGCAAAAGGCCGAGGCCGACATGTCGATCCGCGATGCTGTGGACCGGATCAGCCCGCAAGGCACGCTCACGCCCGTTCGCGCGGCGCAGCTCCAACACCATCTCGCAGGCGATTATGAACAGGAATACTCCGGCAGCGCGCGGGAGCTTTCGGCCTGGTGGACCGGGGCGGACGCGGAATTCGGCGGCGGCGACGTGCTGTTTCCTCGCGGCTATGATCAGCTCACCGATCATCTGGCGACCGGCCTCGATATCAGGCTCAATGCGCCGGTCGCCCATGTGCGCTGGGCCGGGCCGGGCGTCGAGGTTGAACTTGCCTCCGGACAGCGGCTTCAGGCCAACAGGGTGATCGTCACCGTGCCGCTCGGCGTGCTGAAAGCGGGCGGTATCCGCTTCACGCCCGAGGTTCCGGAGGACAAGCAGGCCGCCATCGACCGGCTTGGCATGGGCCTTCTCAACAAGCACTTCCTGCGTTTCGACTCGCCCTTCTGGCCGACCGACATTGACTGGCACGAATACCTGAAACGCGAGCCCGGCCGCTGGTCTCAATGGGTGAGCTTTGCCAAGGCGGGCGCGCCTGTGCTTCTCGGCTTCACGGGAACGGACGCGGCGCGGCAGGTCGAGGCGCTGGACGAGCGCGCCATCCTCGCGGACGCCGCCGCCACTCTGCGCGACATGTTCGTCTCCGCGACACCTGCCCCCTTTGCCGCGCAAGTGACGCGTTGGGCGAGCGATCCTCTGGCGGGCGGTTCCTACTCCTTCTACGCCGTCGGCAGCAGTCCCGCCGACCGCGAGGCGCTGGCACGGCCGGAAGGGGGCGGCGCGCTGCGTTTTGCCGGAGAGGCCTGCAGCACCAACTATCCCGGCACAGTCCACGGCGCCTTCCTCAGCGGAGAGGTCGCCGGCGGGACATGAGCGAGGTGTACCCCGGGCGCGCCTTGCACCCGCTTGCAAGGCCTTGCGAACTCATGCCGCGATTTGCCGCCATTCCGACTAGGCGGGGCACGGATCGCGCGGGATCATGGAGCGAGGCTGGAGAAGTGGCTGGCCGCGTTTCGTGTAAGGAGTTTTTCGTCATGCCCAGGCCCGCCATCGTGCCCATGCCACCCCGCAATTCGGGGCACCCGGACATCGGCGTGGCTTGTCTTCGGGCTTGAGGCTGCGAGTCTTCAGGTCAGTCGGGGGCATGGTATGTTACGGGCAGTTTTGCCGACCCCAATTCCGAACCACGCTACCGGAGACCGAACCAGACTTCGATCAGGACGGAGGCGGATGCGAGAGGACGCCTGCGGACCCGGAAGCCATATAAGTAATTGTATTTATTGAATTTCGTTGACGTCTACGGATGCTGAAAAATGCACACGATTAGGTGCCTGGTGCCCAGGAGAGGACTCGAACCTCCACGCCTTGCGGCACACGGACCTGAACCGTGCGCGTCTACCAATTCCGCCACCTGGGCAGGTGACCACGGCCATGCCGCGCTGGGCGGCAAGACCGGAGAGAGCGCGGTCATATGGGAAGACGGCACTCGGGTCAATCGCCTCCTCGCGATTTCCTCGATTCGGCCTCCAGGCCGACCCGTCGCACCTGCGTGCCGGGTTTTTCTCTGCGGCGCCGCGCCGCCCCCAACCCTCGCTGCCGCTGCGCTCTCCCGCACCCGCGCAGGCCGCCCCCTAGCACCCGCCTGCC
>JBGSUF010000046.1:0-10830 GCA_041736285.1 Hyphomonadaceae bacterium
TGCCCCCTCTTGCGGCACCGACCAGCCCCCGCGCCGACGCATTGCGCCGCAGCCGCCACGCATGGACAAAGCGGATGAACTGTGGTTCTGACGGCCTCTCTATCTGCGCTTGCACAGCCACAAGAGGAGTTCAGCGCATGGCTCAGGGTCTCGTGACGGTCTTTGGCGGCAGCGGCTTTGTCGGCCGCTATGTCGTGCGCGCGCTTTGCCGCGCTGGCTGGCGCGTTCGCGTGGCCGTGCGCCGTCCGCACCTTGCGGGCGATGTGCGCCTGTCCGGCGATGTCGGCCAGGTCCAGATCGTTCAGGCCAACATCCGCAACCGGGATTCGGTCATGCGCGCGCTTGACGGCGCGGACGCCGCTGTGAACCTTGTCGGCATACTTTTCGAGCTTGGCCGCCAGACCTTCGAGAAGACCCAGCGCGAGGGCGCAGCCAACGTCGCCGCCAGCGTCGCCGAGCGCGGCATCGAGGCATTTGTCCAGATGAGCGCCATCGGCGCGGACGCAGGCTCCACGGCCGACTACGCACAGACGAAGGGTGAGGCCGAGGCGCTGGTCCGCGAGGCCGTTCCGGGCACAGTCATCCTGCGCCCGTCCATCGTCTTCGGGCCGGAGGACGAATTCTTCAACCGGTTTGCCAAGATGGCGCGGCTCAGCCCGTTCCTGCCGGCGGTCGGCGGCGGGAAAACGCTGTTCCAGCCTGTCTATGTTGGTGATGTGGCGAATGCCGTCGTCGCCGCGCTGACGCTGAAAACCGCCCGTGGCAAGACCTTCGAGCTTGGCGGGCCGAACACCTTCACCTTCCGCGAGCTCCTGCAGTTCACGCTGAAGACGATCGACCGCAAGCGGTTTCTCGCGAACCTGCCCTTCTTCGTGGCGGGGCCGATGGGGACGATATTTGGCGGGCTGTGGCGCATCCCGCCGCTGTCTTCAGGGATTGTCGGCGGGCCGCCGCTGACCGGTGATCAGGTCACAATGCTGCGCACCGACAATGTCGTGTCCGAAGGCGCGCCGGGCTTTGCCGAGCTGGGGATCTCGCAATTGGAGACGGTGGAATCCATCGTGCCGACCTATCTCTATCGCTATCGCCCCTACGGCCAGTTTACCGACACCCCGCGGACCTGACGCTGCGCGCGTCATTCCCGCTGCCAGGCTGAACGGTGTGCGGGAATCAGGCTGTGTGCAGGGTCAGCCGCCTGTCCCGGCCTCAGAGAGGGCCGCTCCGGCAACGTCCTTGATGCTGCGCGATCCGTCGGCCAGCGCCCCGGCATCCACCCTGACGCCGGCTGCAATCAACCGCTTGCCCATGATGAAGTCGGCCGGGCTCGACACCGCGTCGACCGCGATCAGGCGCTCGTTTCGCAGATAATACACGGCAAACGACCCTGCCGAGACCGAGCCACGCACGACATGCATGTCATGGCCCGCCGACAGCCCGGCAATCTGCAGTTTCACATCGTACTGGTCCGACCAGAACCACGGCACATCCGCTGCGGGGCGCGGCAGTCCCATGATGGCCGCCGCCGCCAGCTTGCCCTGCTCGATGGCGTTGTGGACGCTCTCCAGCCGACCCGATCGCTGATAGAGCGAGAGCGGACGCACGGTGCAATCGCCCGCCGCAAAGATCAGCGGGTCGCTGGTGCGCGCGTCCTCGTCGACGACGACGCCGTTTGCGCAGACCAGCCCCGCCGCAGCAGCCAGTTCGAGATTGGGCACGATGCCGATGCCGCGCAGCACCAGATCGGCGGCAATCTCCTCACCGCTGTCGAGCATGACATGGCTCACCCGCCCGCCTGCGCCGATCAGCGCCTGCGTCCGGACACCAACGCGAACGGTCACGCCTTGGTTGGCGTGCAAGCGCTGATAGAAGTTCGAGATGACCTCTCCGGTCACGCGCTCCAGCACGCGCGGCGCCATCTCCAGAACCGTCACCGACAGGCCGAGCTGGCTTGCGACGGCGGCTGCTTCCAGTCCGATATATCCCGCGCCGATGATGACCAGCCGTCGCCCCCTGACCATTTCAGGGCGGATCGCGTTGACATCGGCAAGGCCGCGCAGGTCGAACACGCCATCGAGCTGCGCGCCTTCGAGCGGCAACAGCCGGGGACGCGATCCCGTCGCGATGATCAGCCGGTCATAGGCCACCCGTTCGCCGTCCTCCAGGACCACAGCCTGCGCCGCCCGGTCGATCGCAGCGGCCCGGGTGGCGAGGCGCATACCGATCCGGTTGTCTGCGTACCAGTCGGCTGTCTTGAGCAGGAGCCGCCCGGCATCCATCTCGCCCTTCATGTAGGCTTTCGAGAGCGGTGGGCGCTGATAGGGCAGGGCCGCCTCCTCACCGATAATGGTGATGGCCCCCTCATGCCCCATCTGGCGCAGTGACTGGGCGGCCTGCGCCGCCGCCTGCCCGGCCCCGACAATAACGACGCTCACGCCCTTGGCGTCCGTCTCACCCATCAGATTTCGCCCTTGATCCGCCTCATCATGCCGGAAAAGTCCAGCCCGCCATGTCCGTCCTCGGACAGGGCCGTATAGAGGGCCTCGGCATGGGCGCCAAGCGGGGTATCGGCATCGGCAGCCTGCGCGGCGTCCTGGGCGAGGCGCAAATCCTTCAGCATCATGTCGACAGCAAAGCCCGCCCGGTATTCGCGGTTGGACGGCGCATTCGGCACCGGCCCCGGCGCAGGGCAATAGCTCGTCATCGACCAGTTCTGGCCGGATGAGCGCGAGGAAATCTCGAAAAACGTTTGCGCATCAAGGCCGAGTTTCCGGGCGAGGTTGAAGGCCTCGCAGGTTGCGATCATCGAGATGCCGAGCAGCATGTTGTTGGCAATCTTCGCCGCCTGCCCGTTTCCCGCAGCGCCCGCGTGGAACACGTTTTTCCCCATGCCCTCCAGCACCGGCCGGGCGTTTGCAAACGCCGCTTCCTCACCACCGACCATGAAGGTGAGCGTGCCGGCATCCGCCGCCGCCGTCCCGCCGGAGACAGGCGCATCCACCATGGCGAAGCCGGCGGCCGCTGCCCTCGAAACCGCCTCGCGCGCATCGGTCACGGCAATGGTCGAGCAATCAATGAACAATGCCCCCGCCGCTGCATGGCCTGCCACCCCGTCCTCGCCGAAATAAACGGACAGCACATGCTTTCCGGCCGGCAACATGGAGACCACGACCTGCGCCCCCGTCACCGCATCGCTGAGTGACAGCGCCCCAGTCGCACCGTCCCGCCGGGCCCGGGCCACCGCGTCCGCGTTCAGATCAAACGCTGAAACCTGATGCCCGTTCTTGACGAGGTTGGCGCACATGCCGCCGCCCATGTTTCCCAGCCCGATGAACGCAATCTTCGCCATGGTGTCAGTCCTCCCAGATCATTTTCAGATCGCCTTCCGGCAGCGGGGCGAAGATCGCGTCGACCTCGCGGTCGCTGATCCTCTCCGGCGTTGGCGGATCCCATTTCGGGTCATTGTCCTTGTCGATGATGACCGCGCGCACGCCTTCCTGGAAGTCATGCCGCGACACCATCCGTGCGCCGATGCGATACTCCATCCGCATGTTGTCGGCAAAGGCCGTCATCGCCGCCCCCGCACGAATCTGGCGCAGGGCAACCTTCATCGTCGTCGGCGACCGGGTCAGCAGGATGTCACGCTGCGCGGCCGCAAACGCGTCCTCATCCTGCCCGAGCGCTCCGATGATCGCTTCGACGCTGTCGCCCGCAAAACACCTGTCGATCACGCCACGATGCGCCGCAAAATCACCCTCGGCCTGCGTCTGCAACCCCTCAAGCGCCGCCAGCCCCGTTTCGCATATCCTCGCCTTCAGCGCGCCAGTGTCTTCGCCGGAAAAATGCGTTGCAACTCCCGCCGCAAGCACGTCCAGCCCCTTCAGCCGCGCCCCCGTCAGCGCCAGCCACACCCCCAATTCACCCTCAAGCCGCGGCAGGAACCATCCTCCGCCAACATCCGGAAACAGGCCAATCCCGGCCTCCGGCATCGCAAACATCGTGTTCTGCGTGGCGATACGGTGTGAACCATGGACGGAAATCCCGACCCCGCCCCCCATCGTCACGCCGTCCATCAAAGCGACATATGGCCTCGAATAGCCGTGGATCAGCGCATTGAGACGGTATTCCGCCGCGAAGAAGGCTTTCGCCTCGACGCTGTCGTCCGCCCCGCTGGTGGCCAGCATGCGAATGTCGCCGCCAGCGCAGAAACCGCGCGTGCCATCGGCATGATCGACCAGCACAAGCTCGACCCGGTCATCATCCTGCCAGTCCAGCAGCGCCGCCGTGATCAGCTGGCACATCTCAAGATTGAGAGCGTGCAGGGCCGACGGCCGGTTCAGCGTGATCCGCCCCGCCCGCCCTTCAATCCGCGTCAGCACGGGCATTTCACGCATGGCTTGCCTCCCTATTGGCGCAGCATGTCACGGGAGACGATCACGCGCATGATCTCATTTGTCCCCTCAAGGATCTGATGCACGCGCAGATCGCGCACGATCCGCTCGACCTCATAATCGGCCAGATAGCCATAGCCGCCATGGATTTGCAGCGCGTCATTGGCGACCTTGCTGCCGGTGTCGGTCACAAAACGCTTGGCCATGGCGCAAAAGCGCGTCGCGTCCGGCGACCTGGCGTCGAGCCGCTCGGCCGCCGTGTAGAGCAGGCTGCGCGCGGCGCTCAGTTCGGTCTCCATGTCGGCCAGCTTGAACTGCGTCGCCTGGAAGTCGGCAATCGCCTTGCCGAACTGGCGCCGTTCGCGCGCATAGGCCAATGCCCGGTCCAGCCCGTCCTGCGCACCGCCGAGCGAGCAAGCCGCAATGTTCAGCCGCCCGCCATCCAGCCCCGACATCGCAAACCGGAAGCCATGGCCTTCATCACCGACGCGGTTGGCCGCCGGAATGCGGCAGTCGTCAAAGCTCACCACGGCGGTTGGCTGGGCGCGCCAGCCCATCTTTTCCTCATGCTTGCCGAAGGAAAGTCCCGGCGTGCCCTTCTCGACGATGAAGGTCGAGACGCCGCCCGCGCCGTCCCCGCCCGTTCGCGCCATCACGACATAAAGGTCTGAAAAGCCCGCGCCGGAAATGAAGGCTTTCGCGCCGTTCAGCACATACTCCTCGCCGACCCGCTGCGCGCGCGTCGAAAGGCTCGCCGCGTCCGATCCCGAACCCGGCTCGGTCAGGCAATAGGACGCAATCAGCTCTCCGGTCACCAGCCGCGGCACATATTGCGCCCGCAGCTCGGCTTCCGCATACCGGTCGATCATCCACGTCGCCATATTGTGGATCGACAGGAAGCTGGCATGGCTGACATCGCCGCGCGAAAGCTGTTCGAAGATCAACACCGCGTCCAGCCGAGTCAGGCCGGAGCCGCCATGCTCCTCTGTTGTGTAGATGCCGCCAAAGCCAAGCCCGCACAGCGCCTCCAGAACGCTGCGATCCATATTCCCCTCGCGGTCCCAGCGCGCCGAATGCGGGCGCAGCTCCTCGAACGCGAACTTGCGCGCAAGGTCCTGGATCATCACCTGTTCGTCATTCAGCAGCATCTAGCGGTCCTCGAATTTCGGCGCGCGCTTCTCCACGAAAGCGGCCATGCCTTCCTTCTGGTCCTGCGTTCCGAACAGGCCCTGAAACAGCCGCCGCTCGAAGCGCACACCTTCGGTGGTCGAAAGCTCCAGCGCGCGCGATACCATTTCCTTGGCCGCCATCGAAGCGACAACCGAATAGGCCGAAATGGTCTGCGCCGCTTCCATGGCAACATCCATCAGCGTCTCGTGCGGCACGACGCGGCTCACCAGGCCGATCTGCCCGGCCTCTGCTGCGTCGATCATCCGCCCGGTCAGGACAAGATCCATCGCGCGGGCCTTGCCGATCGCCTTGGTCAGGCGGATCGAGCCGCCCATGCCGGGCGTCACGCCGAGCTTGATTTCCGGCTGGCCGAACTTGGCCTTGTCGGACGCAATGATGATGTCGCACATCAGCGCAAGTTCGCAGCCGCCGCCGAGCGCAAAGCCATTGACCGCAGCAATCACCGGCTTGCGGCTGGCGGCGAAACGGTCCCAGCCCGAGAAGTAATCGGCGACATACATGTCCGCAAACACCTGCGCCTGCATCTCCTTGATGTCGGCCCCGGCCGCGAACGCCCGTCCTGCACCGGTGATCACCGTGACGGCCAGCCCGTTGTCTCGGTCCACCCGCTCCGCCGCCGCCGCGACATCCGCCATCACGGTCGCATTCAGCGCATTCAGGCTGTCCGGCCGGTTCAGCGTGATGACGGCCACACGACCGCGCGTCTCGAAGGTTATCGTCTCGTACTGGCTCATCTGCCTCACCCCATGGTCGGGATGACAAAGGCCTGGTCGCCGACATCGCCGTCAGGCCAGCGCTGTGTCACCGTCTTGATCTTGGTCCAGAAGCGCACACCCTCCGGCCCGTGCTGGTTGACGTCGCCAAAGGCGGAGCGTTTCCAGCCACCAAAGGTGTGATAGCTCACCGGCACCGGGATCGGAACATTGATCCCGACCATGCCGACATTGACCTGCGCCGCAAACTCTCGCGCCGCGCGGCCGTTGCTGGTGAAGATCGCGCAGCCATTGCCATACTGGTGACGGCTCAGAAGCGCCGCCGCCTCCTCCAGCGTCTCGGCGCGCACAACCTGCAGCACCGGGCCGAAAATCTCCTCCTGATAGGAGCGCATGTGCGGCTTGACGTGATCAAACAGGCTCGGCCCGATGAAGAAGCCGTTTTCATGTCCCTGAAGCCTGTGGCCGCGCCCGTCGAGCTTCAGCTCCGCACCCTCGTCCACCCCCATCTGGATATAGCTTTCCACCTTCGCCTTGTGCGCCGCCGACACGACCGGCCCGTAATGGGCGTCATTGTCGGTGGAGACCCCGACGCGCAGCCCCCTTGCTGCCTCCAGCATGCGCTCGACGAACTCGTCCCCCGTCTTGCGTCCCACCGTCACCGCCACCGGCAGCGCCATGCAGCGCTCGCCCGCCGACCCGTAGGCCGCACCAACAATATCCTTGACCGCCTGCTCCATATTGGCATCCGGCATGATGATGCCATGGTTCTTCGCCCCGCCCATCGCCTGCACGCGCTTGCCGTGCGCGGTGCCTGTCGAATAGACATACTGCGCAATATCGGACGAGCCGACAAAGCTGATCGCCTTCACGTCGGGGTGCGTCAGCAACGTGTCCACCGCCACCTTGTCGCCATTGACCATGTTCAGCACGCCGGCCGGCGCGCCCGCCTCATGCATCAGCTCCACCAGCCGCAGCGGAACCGACGGGTCCTTCTCCGAAGGCTTGAGGATGAAGGTGTTGCCGCACGCAATCGCCACTGCCGCCATCCAGCACGGGATCATCGCCGGGAAGTTGAACGGCGTGATGCCCGCGCACACACCGAGCGGCTGACGCATCGAGAACACGTCGATTCCCGGCCCGGCGCCCTCGGTGTATTCGCCCTTTTGCAGGTGCGGGATGCCGCAGGCGAACTCGATCACGTCCAGCCCGCGCTGCACATCGCCGCGCGAGTCGGCGATCACCTTGCCGTGCTCGGCCGACAACAGCAGCGCCAGTTCGTCGATATGCGCCTCCACCAGCCGCTTGAACTCGAAAAGTACGCGCGCCCGGCGCTGCGGATTGGTCGCCGCCCAGCCCGGAAACGCCGCCTGCGCCGCATCAATGGCCAAGGCGACCTCCGCCGCACTGGCCAGTGCCACGCGCCCCTGCACCGCGCCGGTGTTAGGGTCAAAGATGTCGCCAAACCGGCCGGACTGGCCGCTGACTGTCTTCCCGTCGATGAAATGATGAACTTCGCGCATACAAGCCTCCAGAATCTGGCCGTACCCTAGAGCATGATCCGATCCGTTGGAACCGCCCGATTGGCAAATCATGCTCGTCAAACGAAGCCGCCCGGCATCGCTTGCCCCGGTTTCGCGGCAAAGCAATTCAAGCGGCCC
Source organism: Hyphomonadaceae bacterium (assembly GCA_041736285.1). Classification (GTDB taxonomy): domain Bacteria; phylum Pseudomonadota; class Alphaproteobacteria; order Caulobacterales; family Hyphomonadaceae; genus JBGSUF01. Next base: position 7,954 of record JBGSUF010000046.1, read on the forward strand.
GGCCGCCTCGCCTGCCCCCCGCAGAACTGGAAACGGGATCCGCCAGACGGCACTCACCATCGAGTGTGAAGCCGCCCTGTATCGACGCACGCTAACCTGCATCAGGCAGGCGAGCGCCGTAATCGTGCAGGCAGGTACGGGAAAACCAGATCGCTCAAGTTGCGGACGAGCCCAAGCCCCGGACCACCGCCGCAAGGAAGCCGACGCCTCATCGCGCAAGCCATTCGCCGAATGGCGGGAATGCGTTGAGCGCGCGGGGGTGATCGGACAGCGACAAGACCAGCGGATTTTCCCTCAAGACAGATGGCGGAACGGCCCCATGAACAGACGCAACATTCTGATCGGCGGCGGCGCGATTGCGGCGCTTTGTGCGGGCGGCATCTACACCGAGGCCGCGCGCATGGGGTCCATGGAGGACTATGCGTCGGATATTGCGCCGTTGCGCCTGCCGCTCCCGGTCTCCCCGCAGGACCGCGACCTTGTTCGCTACGCAACGCTGGCCCCCAACAGCCACAATACGCAGGCATGGACCTTTCGGGTTCGCGGCGATGTGACGGACATCCTGCCGGATTTTACCCGCCGGACACCGGCTGTTGATCCCGACGACCACCATCTCTTCGTCAGCCTCGGCTGCGCGGCCGAAAACCTTGTGCTCGCGTCCGCAGCGCGGGGGCGGCCCGGCGAGGCGGTCTTCAATCCCGCAGAGGCCGGATCGGTCTCGTTCACATCACAAGCGGGCAAAGCGGCGGCCTCGGCGCTGTTCGATGCCATCCCGGTCCGGCAATCGACCCGCTCAGACTATGATGGCCGCGCCGTGAGCGTGGACGACCTGCAAACCCTTGCGGCGGCGAGCGTGGTGCCGGGTGTCGATCTGGTCCTGCTGACGGAACGTTCGCAGATGGACCGGGTGCGCGATCTGGTGGTGGCGGGCAATGACGCGCAGATGGCCGACCCGGCTTTCATCCGCGAGCTGAAACAATGGCTGCGGTTCAGTCCGCATCATGCCGCCAGGACGGGGGATGGCCTGTTCAGCGCCCTCACCGGTAATCCGGCGCTGCCTGAATGGCTCGGCCCCGCGATGTTCGATCTCGCCTTCAAGCCCAAGGCCGAGAACCAGAAATACGTTGGCCAGATCGCCTCATCGTCGGGGATTGCCGTCTTCGTCGCCGCGAAGGATGACGCGGAACACTGGATGCTTGCCGGCCGGGCCTGCCAGCGTTTTGCGCTGCAGGCGACCGCCCTTGGCCTCAGGCATGCCTTCATCAACCAACCGGTAGAGATTGCAGCCCTGCGGCCCGATCTGGCCGCGCTCATCGGCCTGCCGGGTCGGCGGCCGGACATCGTCATGCGGTTCGGATATGGCGCAGCCATGCCCTATTCCGCGCGCAGGTCCGTCGACGCGGTGCTGGTGTGATGCCAGCAAGGCCGCTCGCGAACAACCATTGTCCGTCAAGGCGAGCGCGGGGCCTTTGGCAATTGTAAATTGGCCCCGCATGGCTATCCCTATGGGATTGGACGACGGGGGAGACGCGCATGCTGCTGCGGCGAATGACAAAGCACGTGAAAGACCAGAACTGGTTCGCCGTTGCACTCGACTTTTTCATTGTCGTATCTGGTATCCTCATCGCGTTCCAGATCACCAACTGGAGTCAGGCGCAGGGGGAGAAGGCCAACCTTGTCCGAGCGGAAATCGCGCTCACAGGGGATTTGATCGAAAACTACATCAACGCCAAAGAGCGCATTGCTCTGAGCGAATGCCGGAAGGCCGACTTTCGTGAGCTGGGGGAGCGTCTTCTGCAATCCGGGGACGCGTGGGAGCCGGACCCGAAACATTCCCTGCGTGATCAGGACTTGACCGCTTTTGCGTCCGTTGTGCGCTCGCCCAAGCGATATTGGGCATACCGTATCTGGGAAACGGAACTTGCGCGGGGAAGCTTTGACCGGATGGACCCGTATCGGCGCGCGGAGCTGGATCGGATCTTCACAGCCGTGCGGGCGATGGGCGTGTTCCAGGGCGCGTTGACTGAGGGTGAATCGCAGTTGAAAATCCTGGGCCAGAGAACTGAGCTCTCTCGTGAAGAGAGAAATCAACTCTTTGAAGCGCTGTCCATGCTGGATGAACAAAGCCTGGCGCTGGAACAAATCGGCCAGAATATCGTCGACGCCACCGAGGCCCTGGATCTGTCGCTCGACGAGACCCAGCGCGCGGCTCTGCGCGATCGCGTGACCTCCCTCAATAACCGCGCACAACCGGTTTACGGCGAGTGCCGAGAGCCGATCACGGTTCCGTTTCTGGACGACCCGGACGTGGCCGACGCGCCGTGATCACCCGCGCCAGCTGGTTATGCCCGCCCTGCCCGGCCGGTCAGAACCGTTCGACACAAGTCTTGGGGCAACGACGTAGCAGGACCGGCCGCCGGATCGGCCAGGCTCCTGTCTTACCCCGCGCCAAGCGGGATGGCTGTCTCGAACTTGAAACGGCGATAGACGACGTTGGTCGTTGAACGGGAGATGGCTGGATTGGTGAGTATCCTTTGATTGATCCAGTCATCGTAGGTGATCATGTCCGGGAAATGGCCGATCAGGATGAAGTCGTCGTCACCCGTCACGGTGTAGCCCTGCGCGACTTCCGGGGTGCTGAGTATCTCGGCCTTGAAGGCGTCATAGGTCTGCTGGCTTTCCGTGGCGAACCGAATGGAAATGATCACCGTTATGCCCAGCCTCGCAGGGTCAACCAGGCTGACATCGGCGAGAATGTATCCGTCCTTGCGTAGCCGGGCGACACGCCGCCGCACGGCCGGCTCAGACAGGCCGATCGCATCGCCGAGGTCGGCCAACGACTGGCGATTGTTCCGCTGCAGAGCAGCAAGGATCCTG